>JALHVH010000339.1 GCA_022867105.1 Candidatus Aminicenantota bacterium | reverse complement strand
GGTTCCTCCGCGAGATCGGCCGGCATTTCAGCGTCAACCGGATGCTGGCCGCCGAGGCCGCCAAGCTCCGGCTCAAGAAAGGCCTGTCCTTCGTCGAGTTCAACTATCAGCTTCTCCAGGCCTACGACTACCTTCACCTTTTCCGGACCTTCGGGTGCACGCTCCAGATGGGCGGGGACGACCAATGGGGGAATATCCTGGCGGGCGTCGACCTCATCCGCCGGGTCGAAGGGGCCGAGGCCCAGGCCATGACGTTCCCTCTCCTGACGACGAGCGCCGGGGCCAAAATGGGGAAGACGGCCAAAGGGGCCGTATGGCTGGACCCCGCGCTCTTCAGCCCGTACGACTTTTACCAGTACTGGGTCAACTGCGATGACAGGGACGTCGGCCGGTTCCTCCGTCTCTACACGCTCCTGCCTCTCGATGAGATCTGCCGTCTGGAAACGCTCAAGGACCATGAGATCAACGGGGCGAAACGGCTCCTGGCCTACGAAGCGACGAAGCTCGCCCACGGCGAAGCCGCAGCCAACGAGTCCCGGGCGGCCGCACTTGCGTTATTTGGTAAACGCACGGACATTCCGGGACCCACACTAAAGGTCCAGTCGAGTTCTCACGTAGTGCTAAGCGATCATGTGACCCTGATTCCAGGAATACCCACAACATTCGTTCCGCGGGCTCGCTTGGAAGCCGGGATCAGCCCGGCGGAGCTCTTCACGGATGTCGGCCTGACCCCGTCTCGGGCCGAGGCGAAACGTCTGATCAAACAAGGCGGGCTCTACGTCAACGACGAGAGGATCGACAGTCTCGACCGGCTCCTGACCATCAAGGACGTCGGCGCCGACGGCTTGGTGCTCAAGGCGGGAAAAAAGAAGATCCGCCGCGTCGTTCCGGAGTGACGGCCGCGGAGCTTTATTATTGGGTGGGTTTCCTCGGCCGAAATCCTCAGGATCATCCATCGATGAAGACGCGCCGCCCCCTGACCTCGATCCGGCCTTCAAAGAACAGGCGCAGGGCTTCCGGGTAGATCCTGTGCTCTTCGACGAGGATCCGGGCGCTCAGCGTCTCTTCGGTGTCGTCCCGGAGCACGGGAACCGCCGCCTGGAGGATAATAGGCCCCATGTCCACTTCCTCGGCCACGAAGTGGACCGTGCATCCCGAGAACCGGACGCCCCAGTCGATGGCCTTCTGCTGGACGTGGAGTCCGGGGAACGAAGGCAGCAGGGCGGGGTGGATGTTCATGATGCGGTTCTTGAACGCCCGGCAGAGGACCGGCGTCAGGATCCGCATGTACCCGGCTAGACAAACAAGGTCGACGTTTCTTTCTTCAAGCCGTCGGACGATCTCGGCGTCGTAATCCTCGCGAGTCGCGAAGAGTTTGGGATCGAGGCACAGGGTCTCGAGGCCCCTTTCGCGGGCCGTCCGGAGGCCCGGGGCGTCCTCCTTATTGCTCAGGACGAGGACGATCCCGGCGTCGATCCGTCCTTCCCGGACGGCGTCGTCAATGGCCCTGAAGTTCGATCCCCTGCCCGAAAGCAGGATGGCGACCCGGCCCGTCTTGCGGGGGCTTCGATAGATCTCTTCGGACATGGCGGCATCCTTTTCGTTCAGAATTTTATGAAGAAGCCCAGCTTCAGGACGAAACCGCCGAAATCCATGACGGCTTTCCGGACGGACCGGAAGGTCTCTCCGGCCGGCGCCACTTCCCACGTCTGGATCTTGGCCTGCCAGAAGTCTAGGAAGGAGTCGTATTCCTCGAAGAAATAGAGCGTGCCGTTCCCTCCCCTGAAGGTGTTGGCCTTGGCCCGCCTCAGGGACGCCTCGCAGAAAAAGCCCAGGTTCTGATTCTGGCTATATTTCACTCCCAGACCCCCCTGGATGAGGGCGCCCCGCCCGGAGGCGGACTGAAACGACGTGTAGGTATAGCTCTGTTCCGACGCTTTCCTCCCGGCTTCCCTGCTCACATACTTGGCCCAGAGCCATCCCAGCCCGGCCCGGACATAGATCTGGAACTTTGGACCAAGGGGCAAGAAATAGTATCCGGAAATGACCAGGGGCGTTGCCGCGACCTTGGTCGGACGTATATAGACCCAGGGAATGGCCAACTTTTGGACGGTCGTGATTATGGAGCGCGATTCGGTGACCTCACTGTAAGAGTAGCCGGAGCCTATCCCGACGGCCCAACGCGGAGTCAAGTTCAGGAGGACTTCCCCTTCGAAATCGAAACCGCCCCTGACCTCCCCCCCATTGCCGCCGCTGAACATCCAGCCGGGGACCAAGGCCGTTTCCTTTTTATGAAACCCTACCCAGCCCTGCTGAGAACGATTGATGTCGTTGAAAACGAGGAAGCTGTAGCCTCCGGAGAGCTTGAAGCTGAGGTCGAGCCCGGAGGAGGGGAGGGCCGCCGCCTGGAGGAAGACACAAAGCAGGCCGAGACCTGCGATCCGTTTTCGTCCGGTCCTCCTGTTCATTTTCGGGGGGACCTCATTCTTTGACCTTGTAACGCGAGGGGATGCTTTCTTTCCAGGCATTAAATGCGTCTCCGACGGGAATACGAAGAACCTCCTGCCGGCGGACGCGGACGACGATGTCGCAGCCTCCGGTCCTGCCGATAATCCTCGCTTTGACCTTTCGCTTCCTGGCCCGGGCGAGAACCTTCCCTGCCTGGCGCGAACTGGCCGTGACGACGATCCGGGATTGGGATTCCCCGAAGAGCAGGGCATCGGTCCGTATCCGGTCTCCGAGGTCGATCGAGCATCCCAACCGCTTTCCACTGTGGAAAGAGCATTCGGCGAGGCAGACGGCCAGGCCGCCGTCCGAAACGTCATGGGCGGACCTGAGGATGCCCTCGGTGATCGCCTCGAGGCACAGCTCCTGGACTTTCCTCTCATCGGCAAGATCGATCCCGGGCGGGACGCCCTTTTGCAGACCGAGGCAAACCTTCAAATACTCCGATCCGCCGAGCTCTTCCTTGTTCTCGCCGAGGAGGATGACGGCGTCACCGGCCGTCCGGAAGCCGGGCCGTACGGCCTTGCCGATGTCCTCGATGATCCCGACGACGCCCAGGACCGGCGTTGGGTGGATGGACACGCCTTCGGTTTCGTTATAGAAACTGACGTTCCCGCCCGTCACCGGGATCTCGAACGCCCGGCAGGCCTCGGACATGCCGCGGACCGCCTCCTTGAACTGCCACATGACCTCCGGTTTCTCGGGGTTGCCGAAATTCAGGCAGTTCGTCACTCCGATGGGCCTGGCCCCCACGCAGGCCAGGTTCCGGCAGGCCTCGGATACGCCGATCCGGGCGCCCTGCCGGGGATCGAGATAGGCGTAGAGCGAGTTTCCGTCCAGGGTCATGGCGAGGGCCTTCTTCGATCCTTTGATCCTCAGGACCGCCGCGTCCGCCCCGGGGAG
>JALHVH010000338.1 GCA_022867105.1 Candidatus Aminicenantota bacterium | reverse complement strand
GTTTCCGACGTCGTCCGAAGCCCCGGGCTTCCTGTAGAACGTGAACGGCAGGGCCACGTTCTCGAGGACGGTCAGGGTCGGGATGAGGTAGAACTTCTGGAAGACGTAGCCGAAGACTTCCCTCCGGACCCGGGTGAGGGCGGCCTCGGAGAGGGCCCGGCCCCTGTCGAAAACAACCTTGTCGCCGAGGACAAGCCGGCCCGACGTGGGATTGTCCAAACAGCCCAGAACGTTGATGAGGGTCGTCTTCCCCGACCCGGAGGGACCGACCACCGCTATGAACTTGCCCGTCTCAATCGATAGGGTGATCCCGTCCACGGCCGCGATTTCTTCGGCGCCGCGCTTGTAGATCTTGACCAGGTCTTCCGCCTTCAGGGCTAGGTTTGTTCCGGCGCTCATGATGCCTCCTCGCTGCGGATCGATTCCAGAGGACGGACCCGGCCTGCCTTCCAGGACGGATAGATCCCGCTGGCCAGCCCGACCAGAGTCACGATGCCCAGGGTGGCCAAGACGAGTCCCGGTTCGATCTTCACCAGGCTGCCGCTCGGCGCATAGGGCAACAGTTTGCGGACGAGGATGTCCGTGACCTTGGCCGTGACCAGGGCCATGCCCGTCCCTACCAGCCCTCCTGTCAGACAAAGAATGAGTGTTTCGAGCCAGATGAGCTTGAAGATGTCCGAGGCCATGGCGCCCATGGACTTGAGGATCCCGATCTCCTGGCGGCGCTCCATGACCGACATCAAAATGGTGTTGATGACCCCCATCATGGCAATGAGAATGGCGATGAGGGCGATGGACAGGACCATGACCCGCGCCGTCGAGACCAGAGTCATGATGGTGTTTTTGACCTGGGTCAGGCTGACCACCTGGACGTCGGGGAGGTTGTACATCCGCGCCTCGAACTTGGCTATGTCGGCGTCCTTCTTGACCTTGATCCCGATTCCCGTGAGCTCGTTCCGGACCCCGAAGACCTTCTGGACCGTGCCGATAGGAAGGAAAATGGTGCCGTCGTCCTGGGTCCCCGTCCTTTCCAGGATGCCGACGACTTTGACTTCGATGTTCTTCTCCGGGATGAGGTACATGTCGCCGACCTCCCTCTGCTCAAGCTCGGCCGCTTCGTAGCCGAACACCGTCTCGGCGGCTTCCGGGGCCGAGAACCAGTTCCCTTCCTTGAACTTCAGGAAGCTCTTCATTTTAGGGAACGTCTTCGGATCGACGCCCTGGTAGACCGCGAAGCCGCCGCTCTCGCCCTTGTTCGGATCGAAGACGACCTGCATGAGCATCGGGGTCACGCCGTCGACCTCGGGCTCCCGGGCGATCTGGTCGGCGATCTCCTGCTTCATGTATTTGAGCCCGGTCCCGCCCTTGAGCATGAGGGTGGCCGCTTCATACGGACAGCCTTTGGCGACGACGAGCATTTGGAATCCCAGGTTGTCGATGTCCCGGTTGAGAGAGGTCTCGTAGCCCTTGTTGAAGCCGAAGAGACTGACCAGGACCCAGCCGGCCAGGGCGATGCCGAGGACGGTCAGGATGCTCCGGGTCCTTTTGCGCAGAAGGTTCTTGTAAGCGACTTGAAAGATGCTGATCTTCATGGCTGGTCTCCCTCCGATTTGAGATATTTCAGGTGCCTGTTCCCGAGCAGGAACTCGTCCGCCAGGATGAGGTTCTTCTTTGCAGCCCGCAGGGCGGCGCGGAAATCCGACTCGGCTTCAGGGGCCGGGTTCCGGATGCCGCTCAACCGCCCGGGCGGCGTTTCCTTGCCGGAGACAACGTCATAGGCATAAAAATCCCCGAGGCTGAGGCCCTCGAACTGTTTCCCGAAGGCGGGCTCACGGAAGAGCTTGGCCGCCCTGGAGGTAAGCTTTTGGAAGTAAAAGGCCCGAATCGTCCCCTCGGCGTCGAGCGCCAGGAAGACCTGGACGCCGCCGTATTGCCCTTTCTGGTTCACCCCATGGATGTAGCCGATCAGCCGGTCCCCCTTGTAGATCTCGTACATGGTATAAGGCACGTCGGCGGTTTCGAACAGGCCCTTGAACGTGTCGCCGAGCCGACGCTCGATCTCCCGGAGCAGGGCGTCGCCGCCCTTCCGGGCGATGGAGACGTAGAGGGTCTTGTAGCCGGTGGACTCGGGGAAGAGGCGCTTCACGTCCCGGTCGGGGTCGTTGAGGTCACAGCCGACCGCTGCGTAGAGCGCGGCCGCCGCTACAAGAAGAAAAACGACGGGTGCCGCAAGTCTGAGCCTGCGCCCCTCCGAGAATTTCGGAATCATATATGTTTGCATGCGACGCCTCAAATGCCCTTGTAATAATACACCTGAAAAACGATTCGGGTGTCCTTCCCGGCGCTCTCGCGCTGGACCATCGCCCGGAAGGCGAGATCGGCCGTGGCCTGGAAGGCGACCCCGCCGGAAAGGAGAGCGCTCCAGTCCGCCCCCGTTTTCATGACGACCGGCTGGGCCTCAATCTTCAGCCGGCCTTCCTCGAGGATGTTCGCTCCCAGCCGCCCGAAAAGGGCCAGGACGTTCTTCCCGTCCTTCTTCCCCGCCAAGACCTCGGCTCGCCCCTCCAGGTTGTTCCAGAGATACGTCAGGTCAGCGGAGACGCAGCGGAAATCGATCGGATCATCCGACATCAGTTGGTAGCCCATGATGTCGAGGATCTTGCCCCCTGCCATAGAAAGCCCGACCGAGTAATTGTCTCGGCCAAGGACTCCTTTGGAGACGCGGGCGGCCGCGAGATAATTCCCCTTGAGGCGGAGCGGCATCCCGCTCCCTGAGGTCAGGGAAGCGGCCGCGTTTCCCCAGGCGAAATCCCTGGACAAGCCGGCGCCCCAATCCCTGTCGAACCCGTAGCCGGCCATGGCCAGGGTCGGCAGGAGGAGGGCGTGACTGTCCAGAGTGGAGGACAGGCCGAGGGCCGGGCGGCTGTGCCCCGCCCAGATGTCGGCGAAACCCGCCTTGTATCTGAAGGACGCGTTGTAAAGCTGGAATTGGACCTTGCCGCCCCCTTCGGGGTCATAGGCCAGTCGGGCCTGGACAGCGAAGGTCCCGATGTCCCGGGACCTTCCCGAAAGCCGTAGAATATAGTCGAAGCCGAGCCCCGGCTTCTGCATGACGTCCTCGCGGGAGAGTGAATAAAAAATGGTCCTTTTCCGGGCGGTCGAATAGCCGGCCACACCCTGGACCTCGAGGAAAAGGAGATAGCTTTGCGCCCCCGCTTCGGCCGCTCCCAGGAGGGACAGAAGAACGAGGGCCGGCAGTTTCTTAGACATCAAATTTGAAGCTGCCCCTGAAGATGACTTCTTTATTCGAGGAAAAAACGAGGCGGATCTGCCATTCCCCGGGCATGACGACGTTCACGGGAAGGAGGTAATCCCCCTTCCTATTAAGCTTGAACGGGACCTCCCCCGAGTCGTGGGCGCCGCTCATGGAGGGCATGTCGGACCGGCCGGTTATCTCGAGCCCGATCGTCCTCTTTCCGGTCTCGTCGAAGAGTCGGACCTTGAGAATCGCCATGCCCATCTTGGGCGTTTTGTCGAACTCGTAAGTGAATGTGTATGCGTCGCCGATCCGGCACGTCTTGCCCGGACCCGGGAGTTCCTCGAAGACGGGTTCGGGGGTTTGCGCGAAGGTACCCGCCCAGGCCAAGATCAGGAACACCGATATCACGATTGTTTTCATGGACGCTTCTCTCATGTGATCACCCTATTCACTATTAATTCTATAGGATTAATCCAGCCCTGTCAAGACCATCTCCTTGCCCCGGGCCAAGGGATATGTCAGAATGTGAATCTTAAAAAAGCCCTCCTTCCGGCCCTCCGGATCGATGGCCTGTTGAAATTCAATATCGAGGTGAACATGGAACGTAAACGCTTGAATATCCTCTTGATCGGTCTTTTGGTCCTCGTCTCGGGGCTATGCGCCGAAACCACATTCGACCGTTACCATACTCCCGCTGAACTGAACGCGGCGCTCCAAGAATACGCCCGGGTTAATCCCGCGGTCGCAAAGGTCCATTCGCTGGCTCAGAGTCCCGGGGGCCGGGGCATTTTCCTGATCGAGATCGGCCCCGAGGTCGGGAAAACGGAAAAGGCCTTTCCCGCCGTCTTCGTGGGGGCCAATTTCGAGGGGACGGTCCCGATTTCCGGGGAGGCCGCCCTTTACCTCGTGAAACAGCTCATCGAGAAGGCCGACGCCCGCAAGGATCTCACCTGGTATGTTGCGCCCTGCCCCAACCCCGACGCGGCGGCCCGCTATTTCGTCAAGCCGCTCTATGAGGACCCGAGGAACGCCAAACCCTTTAACGACGACATGGACGACGCGACGGACGAGGATGGCCCTGACGACCTCGATGGGAACGGGATCATCACGATGATGCGGGTCAAGGACCCGGCGGGCGAGTGGGTGTCCGTGCCCGGCGAACCGCGGCTCATGAAGAAGGCCGACTGGGCCAAGGGCGAAAAGGGGATGTTCAAGCTCTACGCCGAAGGCCTGGACAACGACCGCGACGGCGAATATAACGAGGACGGTCCCGGCGGGGTCGATATCGGCGTCCAGTTTCCGCACCTGTTCAAATTCTTCTCTCCCGAGTCGGGTTCCTGGGCGGGAAGCGAATCCGAAAGCTTCGCCCTGCTCAAGTTCATGAACGAGCACAAGGAGATCGGCCTGACATTTGTCTTCGGCTCGACCAACTTCTGCCTGGTACCGCCCCGGGGCGGCCGGCGGGGGGAGGCGGACCTCAACCAGATCAAGGTCCCGGAACGGATAGCCGGATTTATCAATGCCGACCCGGAAAAGACCTATACCATGGCGGAGATCATGGACCTGGCCAAGCCGATGATGCCTTCGGGAATGGAACTCACGGAGTCGATGGTCGCCAGCTTCCTGGGCCTGGGTGCCGTGGTCAACCCCCTGCCCGAAGACCTCAAGTTCTACAAAGAGCTTTCCGACCGTTTCAAGGATTTTCTCAAGACAAACAAGCTCGACGAAAAGAGATTGGAGCCCGCGGAGGACAAGGACGGCTCGTTCGAGCTCTACGCCTACTACCAGCTCGGCCTCCCCTCCTTCAGCCTGGACTTCTGGACCCCGCCCGCACTCAAGGATGAAAAGAAGGGCCCCGAGATCACCGCGGAGAAGCTGGAGACGATGACCAACGACGAATTCATCGCCCTCGGCGAGGAGAAAATCGACGCCTTCCTGAAATCCTCCGGAGCGCCGGCCCAGTTCAAGGCCAAGCAGGTGATCGAGGGGATCAAGGGCGGCATGATGAACACGAAGCAGATGGCGGAAATGATGCGCCAGATGCCCAAGCCGCCGACCGAGGAAGGGGCGGACCCCAAGGAGAAGGCGCTCCTGGCCTGGAGCGACAAGGAGCTTGGGGGAAAGGGATTCGTTAGTTGGACGCCCTTTAAGCACCCCGCCCTCGGCGACATCGAGATCGGAGGCGCCGTGCCCTTCACCGGTACGACACCGCCGGCCGCGAAGATCGAGCCCCTGCTCAAGGGCCAGGTGCCCTGGGTCTTCGAGATCGCGGCGAAGATGGCCCGGATAAGGATAGGAAAAACCGAGGTCAAGCCCCTCGGCGGCGGCGTCTTTGCGATCGAAGCATGGGTCGAGAACGCCGGCTATCTCCCGTATCCCACGGCCATGGGCCGCCGGAACAACCGGAACCTCCCGGTGATCGTCACTCTTGAGGGCAAAGATATCACCATCGTGGAAGGGAAAAAGCGCAGTCTGGTGCCCGCCGTCGACGGCAACGGCGCCCAGCCGGTCCGCTGGCTTGTCCGTTCCGAAAAGCCGGTCAAGATCGAAATCAAGGCGTCGACACGGATCGCCTGGAGCGACACCAAGACCCTCGACCTGGGAGGTGCGAAATGAAGAAGCTGCTGTTTCTGGCCCTGATTCTGTTAATGGCGTCGGTGGTTCCCGGCCAGACCGCTAAGATCACGGTCCCGCTGCGGTTCGACCACTACTACACATTGGACCAGGTCTACGAGGCTGTTCGTGCGATTAACCAGGCTTACCCCGAAATGACCAAGCTCGAGGAGACCGGGAAGAGCGAGGAAGGCCGGCCCATCTACGCCGTGACGGTCAACAACCCGAAGACCGGGCCGGCTCTGGACAAGCCCGGCATCTATATAGACGGCAATATCCACGGCAACGAAATCCAGGGCGGGGAGATCTGCCTCTACCTCCTCGACTACCTTCTCGGCAACTACGGGAAGAACAAGGACGTCACCGATATTCTCGATAAAAAGGTTTTCTATGTGGTCCCGGTCGTCAATCCGGACGGCCGCTGGCACTTCATGAAGGATGCCAACACCCCAAGCTCCAATCGGAGCCTGCGCATTCCGCTCGACGACGACAGAGACGGACTCGTCGATGAGGACTTCCCCGAAGACCTCGATGGCGACGGCAGCATCACGATGATGCGGAAAAAGGACCCCTTCGGGATGTTCAAGACCGACCCCGAGGACCCCCGGCTTATGGTCCGGATCAAGCCCGGCGAGAAGGGCGAGTGGACCATCCTCGGCGAGGAAGGCATCGACAACGACGGCGATGGTCAGATCAACGAGGACAGCGAGGGTTACGTCGATCCGAACCGGAATTGGGGTTTCGACTGGGCGCCGTCCTACGTAGAGCAGGGTTCCGGCGAGTATCCTTTTCAGGCTGTCGGATTAAAGACCCTGGCGGGGTGGATCCAGACGAAAACCAACATTTGCGTCGGCTGGACATTCCATAATTTCGGCGGCATGTACCTGCGCGGCCCGAGCCGCAAGGGCCTCGGGGAATATCCGCAGCAGGATGTCGCGGTTTACGACTATATCGGCAAACAGGCCGAGCGGATCACGCCCGGCTACCGGTACATGATCAGCTGGAAGGATCTTTATACGACCTACGGCGACTCCCTGGAGTGGCTGTGTCAGACTCAGGGGGCCTACGGTTATTGCGGCGAGGTATTCCAGTCCGAAAGCGAGACGTTCAAGACGGCCAGCGAGAAGACGATGCCCCGGCCGGCCGAGGCGGGCGAGGAGGGTCCGATGTCGTTTCTGATGGGAGGCGCGACGGACCGCGAGCGCCTGAAATACAACGACAACTTGACCCAGGGCGAGCTCTACAAGCCCTGGAAGCCATTCAAGCACCCGACCTATGGCGACATGGAGATCGGCGGCTGGGTCAAGATGAGCTCCCGCCTGTCCGCCCCCTTCATGATGCCGGACCTGGTCCACCGCAATGCCATGGCCGTCATCTTTTCGGCCAAGCATACGCCGGAAGTGACCCTGGACGTGACCGAGGTCAAGAAGATCGATAAAGATCTCTACCGTGTGCGGACCCGGCTGGTGAACGGCAAAGCCATGCCGACCATGAGCTACCAGGCGCAGCGGACCAAGCTCTATCCCAAGGATACGCTCATGGTCTCGGGCGGGAACGCGAAGGTCGTGGCCGGGGGCGTCCTGACCGACCCTTACCAGGACCAGGTGAACTACAAGAAGGTTCGGCCCGAGCTCCAGTTCCTGGTCGTCTCCGGCTTCGGGAAAACGGAGCACCAGTTCCTGATCGAAGGAAAGGGAGAGATCCCCGTCCGTTACGAATCCCGTCACGCCGGGAAGCTGGAGAAGACAATCAGGCTGGAATAGCGATCGATGTAAGATGGATCCTTGGATCAAGCTCTTCAGTTTTATCAACCTGGCAGGAGCCATTCATGCCGTGATCCAGGCCAACATCCTCTTGTTCGTCAACAAGGGCAACCGCCGGGCCAACAAAATCATGGCCGCCTTTCTTCTTGCGTTGGCGATCGGAATGGCCAACGGCTTCTTCAATATTTTCCATGTGTACAATAAATGGCCCGCCCTATCGGTTCTCGTGGGCTCTGTGATTCTTGCATATGGCCCGCTGTTTTATCTTTACGTTAAGGCGATCGTGAACAGCGAAGTTCGCGGGCGGCCGACGCTCGTCATCCACGGCATTCCTTTTCTTTTGGGAGCGGCCTCCTACGCGGCCTTCCTGTTAATTCGTCAGGCCGGCTGGACCCGGTCAGGCCTGCCGGCGTTCTTCGTTCAATCTCCCTGGCTCTTCATCGCCGTCCTGGCCCTCGCCCAGACGATGATCTATACCCTCCTCGTCGTCGGCCTCCTTCGGGAGTATTCCAGCCATATTAAGAATTCTTTTTCCACCATTGACCGGATCAACCTCGGTTGGCTCAGATACCGCCTCATTGTCTATGTCGTCATCTGGACCGCCGCCTTAGCGACCACGGCCGTGATCGGATTCAAGAGCCGGGCAATCACACTGTCCAGTCAAGCCGTTTTTTTTCTCGTTGCCCTGAACACATTCGCCATAGGATACCGGGCGATGCTGCAGCCTGAGATCTTCTTCGGACTGTCCGACGAAAAACGGACCAGGCGATACGAGCACTCGAACCTGACAGCGGAAAACGCCGCGCTCCACAAGCGGCGTTTGCTCGAGATTATGGAGAGCGAGAATCTCTTTTTGGATGAGGAGATCACTCTCCTCAAATTGGCCCAACGCCTGGAGATTCCGGCATCCCACCTTTCCCAGGTGATCAATGAACATCTCGGTCGAAATTATTTCGAGTTCATCAACCGCTATCGGGTGGAAGAAGCCAAGCGGCGGTTGGCGATGCCCGAGGCGGGGCGGGAAAAGCTGATCACCGTCGCCCTGGACTGCGGCTTCAATTCCGTGGCCACGTTCAACCGGGTCTTCAAGGAACTGACGGGCCGAACCCCGTCCGCCTACCGGAAGCATCCCTCCCCTTCGTGAGCCCTCGTTTCCTGAAGGACAAGCGCCTGTTCCCTTTTCGCTTCTCAACTTATCTTTTGAGGAGAAAACCGTCCGAGCTTTTCGTAAAATTCCCATAGAATTAACAATAGGAGGACCTCATGAGAAGAACGATTCGCTCAAAGACAAGCCCATGGGCGGTCCGGCGGACGGCACTAAACGCCGTTTTTCCGGCCCTTTTCCTGGGTTTGATGCTGACAGCCGGGGCTCAGGACGTCCCTCTGCCCAGGGCCGAGACTCTCTTCGAACAATTCATCCAAAAAACCGGAGGACAGGCAGTTTATGACCGTATCCAGAACCGCCTGACTAAATCGACCATGAAGCTTTCCCTCCCCTCGATCACCGCGGAGGTCACGTCCCTGGTGACAAAATCCGGACTGTATCGAGTCGTCGTCGATTCCCAGGACATCGGAAAAATCGAGTTCGGCTCCGACGGCCGAACGGTTTGGGATTTCAATCCGATGTCCGGGCCCCAGATCCGGGAAGGACGGGAGCGGTCGAGGTTCCAGCATCTCTACAGCTTGGACCTTCCGGCCCGGTGGCGCAAGGTCTTCAAGAGCGTTGAATGCACCGGCCTCGAAGTCATCGAGGGAAAACCTGCCTTCAAAGTCGTAGCCGTCTCCCTCGACGATTATTCTCCGGTCTATTATTTCGAACAGACTTCGGGCTTTCTGATCAAAATCGAATACCCGATGGAAACGGCGGTTGGACCGGGCGTGCAGGAGATTTTTTTAAGCGATTATCAAACCGCGGGAGGGATTTTGTATCCGCACGTCCAGAAACGGCGGGAGCAGGTACGAGAAATGGACCTGACGTTCACGAGCATCGAATATAACGTCGTCATCCCGGAAAACGCCTTCACCCTGCCGGAGGCGATCAAACGAATCGCGGGGCCGGGGCGATAATAGCCTTCCGAAAACCATGAAAAGCCGGATAATCCTTTTGACTTATCTCTTGTTCAGTCTTGTTCTCCCTGTCATATCCCAGGACGCACGGACCCGGGAAGGACGGGGCCGGTGGCGGGCTGAATTTACCGAATTAAAGATCGAGCTCGATCCAGCGCAAGGCGCGTCCGGGCTGATGAGAGGAGACGCCCGGCTCCGGCTAAGAAGCCTAGGTTCCAGCGCTCAAAACATCTCCCTGGACCTTAACCATGAGCTGACCGTCCTCTCGGTCACCGACGAGGATGGTCGGCCTCTTTCGTTCGATCGGAACGCCGCAAGCTTGGACGTTCATTTTGAAAAGCATCCCCCCGCCCCAGACGGTTTCACAATTCGAGTGCGCTATGAAGGCTCGTTTTCCGAACGTGTCGCTGAGATCGATCTTCTCAACGCCTGGGCCGGTCCGCCGGTCTCCTACGCGTTAACCAGCGGACTTTGGTATCCTGTAATATCGGGAGGGGACCGGCGCTCGAAAGGAACGATCACCTATCTTGTCCCCAAGGAATGGGTCGTGGCGAGTGTCGGACAACCGGCCGCCGTCGAGCTTCTGCCGGCGGGGAATAGGTGCGCCTTCACCATCGATTCCCCGATGTGGTTTTCTTTTGCCGCCGGGCCATACACTCATCTTCGGGAGAGCATCGACGGCTTGGACATGGGGGTCTATTTTCTCGGAGGCGGTCCGGAGAAAGCCCGTTATTATTTGCGGAACTGCGCCGAAATGGTCCGCTTCTTCAAGGAATATTTCGGCCTTTTCCCCTATCCCGGCTATTTTGTGGTCGAGCTCCCCCAGGCACTTTTGGGAAAGACCGGCGGGGGGAGCTACGAGGGGATGACCTTCTATCCCACGGGTGCGTTGCCCGATCGGTTTTTCAGCCTCCCTGTCTTCGGCCACGAAATCGGCCACCTCTGGTGGGGCAACTTCGTCCGCGGCACGGAGGGGCCGGTCATCAACGAAGGCCTGGCGCAGGTGTCCATGGGACTCTATCTCGAACACGTCCTGGGAGAAAAGGCCCTCAGGAATGTCCTGAAAAATGGCGCTCCCGAATATAGCTTGGTTCATTCGGCCCGTCTCTATTTCCGTGTCATCCAATCGCCCAAAACCGGCGACCGGCCCTTTCTGGACCTCATCATGCGCGGGGAGGACCTTGAACTCGGAATTTCGGATAAGGACAAATTCAACACGCTCCACATGCTAGCCAACAGCAAAGGATTTTTCGCCTTCTTCATGCTGCGCGACCTTATCGGAGGCGAAGCCTTCCGGCAGGGATTGCGCAGGGCTTTGCAACGGGGTGCCTGGAAAACGATCACGCTTGAAGACGTGCGCGCGGAGTTCGAAAAAGCCGCCGGCCGGGACCTGAAGGGATTCTTCCAGCAGTGGTTCTTCCGCAAGGGCGCACCGGAGTTTACCATGTCCAGCGCCACCGAAGCCCACGGGAAGAATTGGCTCGTCGAAGGCCTGATCATTCAGGTTCGCGACATCTACCGGGTCAAAGCCAAGATCGGCTTTATCAACGGCGGTTCCCGGGAAACCCGTGAGATCGAGATCTCAGAAAGGAAAACCGCCTATTCGTTCCTTCTCCCTTTCAAACCCGAATCCGTCATCTTCGACCCGGAATACAAGATCCTCCGCTGGGCCGACGAATTCAAATTCCAGGCGCCGGGCATGGAATGATTTGAAAATTCTCTTTTCGCGGTAAGCGAGAGTTTGGCGTCTCTGGGCCTCCGGCTACGGGCTCCCCGCACCCGGGACAAGCGATCGGCCGGCCCGTGTTGGACCCCCTAAGATCCGAGGCCGGAAGCCTTCGGTCTCAGCTCTCCCGGACCTTGGCGATGGCGCAGACCAGGTCCTTGTCCTCGAGGTTAATGATCCGGACGCCCTGGGTGGCCCGGCTCAGCGACCGGAACTGGGTGGTCTTGATCCGGATGACCTTGCCCTCCACCGTGATGATCAGCAGTTCCTCCTCGGCGACGCCGACGATGGACAGGGCGTTGCCGATCCTGCCCCCGATCTTGAGGTTGAGAACGCCCTGGCCGCCGCGCCGGTGCCGCGGATATTGACCAATCTCCGTTTTCTTCCCGTAGCCGCGTTCGCTGGCTGTGAATACGAAACGATCGTCGTCCTTGGCCACAATCATGCCGATGACCGCGTCCTTGGGTTTCAGGCGGATGGCCTTGACCCCGGCCGCCTGGCGGCCCATGGGACGGACCTCGCTCTCCTTGAAGCGGATGGCCCGGCCGAGCTTGGTGCCGATGATGATGTCGTTCTTGCCGGAGGTCAGCCGGGCCATGAACAGCTCTCTCTTGGGCTGGATGGTCATGGCCAGGATGCTGCCCTTCCGGACGTTCTTGAACTCGCTCAAGCGGGTCTTCTTGATCAGGCCGTTGGTGGTCAGCATGATGACGAACTGGTCCTCAGGAAATTCCTTGACGGCCACGATCGAACGGACCTTCTCGTCCGGGGCGAAATCGATGAGGTTGACGATGGCCTTGCCGCGGCCGGCCGGACCGACGTCCGGAACCTCCAGGGCCTTGAGCCAGTAGAGGCGTCCCTGGGTGGTGAAAACCAGGAGGTAGCTGTGGGTCGAGCAGATGAAAAGGTGCTCGACCACGTCCTCGGCTTTCATCTCGATGCCCTTGCGGCCCTTGCCGCCCCGGATC
>JALHVH010000337.1 GCA_022867105.1 Candidatus Aminicenantota bacterium | reverse complement strand
CGGGTCATCGGCCTGAACTCGATCACGATCTACCTTGGAAAACGGCTGATCGATTTTCCTTTCTCGAGCAAGTTCCTGTTCGGCGGCCTGGCCGGCCTCTCCGGCCGCTTCGAGCCGGTCGTCCTGATCGTCGGGGCGATCTTCATCGAGTGGGTCTTTCTCTTTTACCTGTACAAGAAGAACATCTTCCTGCGGGTTTAATTCGGGGACACAATTCCAATTTCCGAATAACATGGGGCGGGCGGACCAATATGGAACCGGGTATCCTGTCCTGGGTTTTACAGGGCCCTTGCTTCTCCCGCCAGAAAAGACTCGAGGAGCCGGCGGAGCAGCCCGACAGGCAGGCCGACGACATTGTCATAATCGCCCTCGAGGCTTTCGACAAAGGCGTCGTTGACCTCCTGGATGGCATAGCTCCCCGCCTTATCGAGAGAATCGTCCGAGTCCAGATATGCTTCGATGGCCGAGGCGTCCAATTCCCTGAAGCGAACAAAGCTCTCCTCGAATCCCGTAAGCCATCTCTTCTCGTTCTTATTGTATAACCCAACGGCCGTGATGACGCGGTGCCGCGTGCCGGATAGCGCTTCGAGGGTCCTCCGGGCATCCTCGCGGTCGCGGGGCTTTCCGATGATCCGATCTTCCAGGCAGACGATCGTGTCCGCGGCGATGACGAGGGAATCGGGGTAACGTTCGCCGATGTCCCGGGCTTTCAGGATCGCCGCTTCCAGCGCGAACTTCACGGGGTCCCGCTCTTTGATCTTCGTCTCGTCGACCTCGCTCGGCACGACCCGGAAATTGGCCACGATCTTCTTTAATAGTTCCCGTCTCCTCGGGGAAGCCGATGCCAGCACGATGTCCACAGGGCGAATATAGGGGCCTTCGCCCCGCCTGTCAACCCGATCTCCTAAGATATCCGGAATTCCGACTCACGTCCTATCGGAAGTTTTGGGATTTTTCAGGGATTGTGGACTTTTCGCGCCCGGTCGATTACAATTTTAGCCTATTCTTGCGGCTGCGCGCCCCCCCCGAGGGGGATCGTAGCTGAAATCCGAAGACGCCCCGCGTCCGGGACAGCCTGGAGAGTGTGCATTGAAGTGCCTGATCATCGCGGCCGGAATGGGAAAACGCCTGTCCGGACGCGCGGAGAGCAAGCCCCTGCTCGAGGTAGGCGGGCGTCCGCTCATCGAGTGGGTCATCGATGCGGGACTCCAGGCGGGCATCCGCAAGTTCGTCGTCGTGACCGGCTATGCACGCGAGAAGGTCGAGGGCCATCTGAGCGCTCTCGCCCCGGAGCGGAGGATCTCCGTCTCCTTCGTTCGCAACGACGAATGGGAGAAGGAGAACGGGCTCTCGGTCTTCAAGGCCAGGAACGAGGCGGGCGATAAGTTCATCCTGTCCATGTCCGATCACATTTTTGACCCGGAGATTCTTAAGGACCTGGCGGGACAGCCCATCGGCGCGGACGAAACCATCCTGGCCGTGGACGCCGGCGTCCGGGACAATGCTTATGTCGACCTGGAGGACGTGACCAAGGTCCGCGTCGAGGACGGCAGGATCTCGGCGATCGGGAAGAGAATCGGGGACTACAACGCGTTCGACACCGGCCTCTTTCTCGGCACGCCGGCCCTTTTTGCGGCCCTCGAAGAGAGCCAGAAGAATGGCGATTTCACCCTTTCAGGGGGCATGAAGGTCCTGGCGGCGAAAGGCAAGGCCAGGGTCATGGACATCGGCGGCCGGTTCTGGATCGACATCGATGACGAGAAGGCCATGGAAAAAGCGGTGGGCTTGTTGAAAGCCGGGACCTCGGAGACGGCCAAAGGACGGGCATGAAGTTCAAACTCCCCCGGACGCGAACGAAAACGCTTCTCGGCGGCGTCGGGCTCATCCTCTTCGCCTACCTCATCCTGCGGATCGGCGTCGGCGTCGTTCTCGAGAACGTCTCGCGCTTCGGGGCCTGGTTCGCGGCGATCGTCTTCGTGGGGGCCGTCTGGCTGTTCTTTCAGGCCTGCGCGTGGACGATCATCCAGAACGCTTACTTCCGGAAGGTCCCATTTTTCCGGCTGTTCCGGGTCCGGATCATCAGTGACGCGCTCAACATCCTGCTTCCCTCGGCCAGCCTGGGCGGCGAAGCGGCCCGGGCCTACCTGATCAAAGGGAACGTTCCCCTCAAGGAAGGCAT
>JALHVH010000336.1 GCA_022867105.1 Candidatus Aminicenantota bacterium | reverse complement strand
GGTCATGGGGGTCAACGAGAAGACCTATGACCCGGCCAGGCACCACATCATCTCCAACGCTTCCTGCACGACCAACTGCCTGGCCCCGGTGACCAAGGTCCTCCATGAGGGCTGGGGCATCGAGAAAGGCTTCATGACCACCATCCACTCCTACACAAACGACCAGAAGATCCTGGACGCCCCCCACAAGGACCTCCGCCGGGCCCGGGCCGCCGCGGTGGCCCAGATCCCGACGACGACGGGCGCCGCCAAGGCGGTTGGGCTGGTTTTGCCCGAGCTCAAGGGCAAGATCGACGGCATCGCCATCCGCGTCCCGACGCCCAACGTCTCCATCGTCGACCTCGTCGCGGTCCTCAAGAGCAAGGTGACGGCCGAGGAGGTCAACGCGGCCTTCGTCAGGGTCTCCGAGGGCGAGCTGAAGGGCATCCTCGCCTACACCGACGAACCCCTCGTTTCCGTGGATTTCATGTCCAACCCAAACTCGGCCATCGTGGACGGATTGTCCACCAAGGTCATCGGCGACAACCTGATCAAGGTCCTGGCCTGGTACGACAACGAGTGGGGCTATTCCTGCAGGCTGGTCGACCTCGTCAAATACATCTATAAGTGAGCCGGCCATGAGATTCGTCGAAGAACTGGATGTCAAGGGCAAGCGGGTCTTCCTCCGGGTGGACTTCAACGTCCCGCTGACCGAAGAGGGGGAGATCCGCGACGACACGCGCATCAGGGCCTCCTTGCCCACGATCATATATCTCCTTGAACACGGCGCCAAGCTCGTCATCGCCTCGCACCTGGGCCGGCCCAAGGGCAAGGTCGACCCCAAGATGAGCCTCAAGCCCGCAGCGGCGCGGCTCGCCTCGCTCATCCCGAACAAGGTGACCCAGGCCCCGGACGTCGTCGGGACCGAGGTCACCCGGCTCAAGAAGGAGCTCAAGGAAGGCGAGGTCCTCCTTCTCGAGAACGTCCGCTTCACCAAGGCTGAAACGGACAACGACGAAGCTTTCGCCAGACAGCTGGCCGAGGATATCGACGTCTTCGTCAACGACGCCTTCGGCTCCTGCCATCGGGCCCACGCTTCGGTGGTCGCGATCGCCCGGTTCGTGAAAGAGAAAGCGGCCGGCTACCTCCTGAAGAAGGAAGTCGATTATCTGCGGAAGGCCGTGCACGATCCGGCCAAGCCCTATGTCGCCATCCTGGGCGGGGCCAAGGTCGAGGACAAGATCCCGGTCATCGAGAACCTCCTGAACAAGGCCGATGATATCCTCATCGGCGGGGCGATGGCTTATACGTTCCTTAAGGCCCAGGGCAAGGATGTCGGCAAGTCCCTGGTCGAGGACGACAAGCTGGACATCGCCCGGACCGTCCTGAAGAAGGCCGCCGAAAAGAAGGTCAACTTCCTTCTGCCCTTGGACCATGTCCTGGCGGCGGAGGTCGATGCCGGCGCGGAGACCGAGGTCGTGGAGTCACTGCCATTCCCGGCCGGCAAGATGGGGGTCGACATCGGCCCCAAGACCGTGGCGGCCTACGCCAAGATCATCGCCGGCGCGAAAACCATCGTCTGGAATGGCCCTCTGGGTGTCTTTGAGATCGACAAGTTCGCCAAGGGCACGATCGGGATCGCCGAATCCGTGGCGGCTTCCGGCGCCATCTCCATCGTCGGCGGAGGCGACTCCATCGCGGCCGTCAAGAAAGCGGGCGTCACGGACAAGATCAGCCACATCTCGACGGGCGGGGGCGCTTCGCTTGAGTTCCTCGCGTACGAAACCCTGCCCGGGATCGACGCCCTGGAGAATTGAACCGAGATGCGCCGCAATCCCCCCTTCATCGCCGGCAACTGGAAGATGCACGCGACGCTCGCGGAAGCGCGGACGCTCATCTCCGAGATCGTCAAGGCCGCCCCGGGGCTCTCCCCGGCCCGGCTCGTCGTCATCCCCCCCTTCACAGCCCTCTGCGAAGCCTCGAAGCTCGCCCAGGGATCCTCCGTCGGCATCGGCGGCCAGAATATCTACTGGGAAGACAAGGGCGCCTTCACCGGGGAGATCTCAGCCCCCATGCTCAAGGACGCAGGCTGCTCTTACTCGGTTATCGGTCACTCCGAGCGGAGGCAGTTCTTCGGCGAGACCGACTCGGGCGTCAACCGGAAAATCCGGGCGGCGCTCCGGCACGGCCTCTCCCCCATCGTTTGCGTCGGCGAGTCGCTCGAAGAACGGGAAGCCGGAAAGACGATCGCTAGGATCAAAACCCAGCTCGACGAAGGGCTCCGGGAAATGACCCGGGAGGACATGGGAAGGATCGTTCTCGCCTACGAGCCCATCTGGGCCATCGGGACGGGACGGACCGCGACACCGGGCCAAGCGGAAGAGGTCCATGCCTTCATCCGGAAGGACCTTGAAGAAAAATATGGAAATCCGACGGCCGCTTATGTTATAATTCTTTACGGCGGTTCTGTCAAACCGGCCAACGCGTATGCTCTTTTCAAAGAAAAGAACATAGACGGATTCTTGGCGGGAGGCGCGTCCCTCGAAGCTGGATCGTTCATCCAGATCGCAAAGGAGGCCCTCAGGGCTTACGAGGAAGAATAAAAACTGTGACCACGTTAATCATCATCATCCACATCATCGTTTGTTTCATCCTGATCTTTGCCGTCCTCCTCCAGTCCGGCAAGTCCGCGGACCTGGCCGGGGCTTTCGGAGGGGTGGGCAGCCAGACGGCCTTCGGCGCTCGCGGATCGGCGAGCCTGATGTCCAAGATCACGACCATCTCCGCCATCCTCTTCATGTTCACGTCCATGGGGCTGTGGATCCTTTCGGCCAGGGGCACGAAGTCGGTTTTGAGCGGCGAGCGCGCTCCCAAAGCGGCCGCGACGGCGCCGGCTCCCAAGAAAGAGGAGCCCAAGGCCCCCGCGACCCAAACCCCGGCCCAGACGCAGGAAAAGGTCCCGGCGTCCGAGCCTGTCAAGAAGTAACCTCATAAGGCCGGGTCCCGGCCTTGATATATCGGCTTTCCGAGTTTGCCGAAGTGGTGGAATTGGCAGACACGCTAGCTTGAGGGGCTAGTGAGCATTAACCCGCTCGTAGGGGTTCGAGTCCCCTCTTCGGCATTC
>JALHVH010000335.1 GCA_022867105.1 Candidatus Aminicenantota bacterium | reverse complement strand
TGCCCGCGGACACGAGCGCCCTGGACAACGGCATCCTGGATGAGGCGGAGTTCCTGGAGATGGACGACAGGGTCCTCCGCGAAAGCCTGGACATGTATGACTACGAGCTGGGGCGTTTCGACTCCGGGCTCCTCTTCTATTATTTTTCCAACACCGACCAGCGCCAGCACATGTTCTGGCGGCTCTTTGACCCCGGGCATCCGGCCTACGACGCAAAGCTCGCGAAAAGGTTCGGGAACGTCATCGAGTCGACATATGCCGACATGGACAAGGTTCTGGCCGGGACGATGGAAAAAATAGACAAGGACACGACCCTCATCGCCATGTCCGACCACGGCTTCAACACGTTCCGTCGGGGTTTCAACCTCAACACCTGGCTCAAGGAGAACGGCTACCACCGGCTCATTAAAGAGACCAAACAGGCGGAAAGCTCCCTCTTTGAGAACTCGGACTGGTCGCGGAGCCGAGCCTACGGCATCGGCCTGAACGGCCTCTACATCAACCAGGGGGGCCGCGAGACCGAGGGCATCGTCTCCGCCGGCCCGGAAAAAGACAACCTCGTCCGGGAGATCGCCCGGAAGCTCGAGCAGGTCACGGACCCGAAGACCGGAGAAAAGGTGGTCCTCAAAGCCTATATCTCCAAGGACATCTACCGGGGGCCTTACGTGGATATGGCGCCCGACATCATCCTTGGGTTTAACCGCGGCTATCGCATCTCCTGGAGCTCGCCTCTCGGCGGATTCCCGAAGGAGGTCCTGGAGGACAACACCCAGAAGTGGAGCGGCGACCACATGTCCGCGGCTGAGGTCATCCCCGGCGTCCTGGTCACCAACCGGAAGATTCAGGCGGAATCCCCGGCCCTCTACGATCTGACCGCGACGATCCTCGACATCTTCGGCATTGAAAAGCCGAAGGAGATGATCGGCCAGGCGGTCCTGTCGAAAGGAGAATGACATGGGCAAAGCGAAAGTGAAGATCGAGAAGGACCTTTTCGACAAGGTCAAGAAATTCGCCGAGATGTCGGGCTACACGTCGCCCGAGGAATTCATCACCCACCTCCTGGAAAAGGAGATCGCTAAGATCGAGGAGGCGGATTCTGAGGAAGAGATCAAGAAGAAGCTCAAGGGATTGGGGTACATTTCCTGATCAACATGTGGGTCTTCAATTCGGTCCTCGACAAGCTCTTTGACGTCATCTTCCTGCCTTTCCGGAACATGAGTCCCTGGGTAGGTATGGTCCTCATCTCCCTGCTGACCTCCTTCCTGATGCTTTTTATCTTCCGGCACACCTCGAATCAGGCCGGGATCAAGAAGGCCAAGAACCTTATCAAGGCCCACCTCCTTGAGCTCCGCCTGTTTCCGGACGACATGCGCGTCCAGTTCCGGGCCCAGGGCCGGATCCTCTTGGCCAACCTTAAGTACGTCGGCCACAACTCGAAACCCATGCTGGTCATGATCGTCCCGGTTCTCCTCATCCTCATCCAGCTCAACATCTGGTTCGGCGCACGGTCTTTGAAGCCGGGCGAATCGGTCCTCCTCAAGGTCAAGCTGAGCGGGGACCGTTTCCCCTCCGAGGTGGTTGTGAACGTGGAACCTCCCCCCCAAATAGAGATCGAGACGCCCCCCCTGCGGATCGAGGACGAAGCCGAGATCGACTGGAGGGTCAAGGGAAAAGAAACCGGCCTCGGGCGCCTCACGCTCGCCGTTGAAGGCGAGACGATCGTCAAGGACGTGGCTGTCGGGACAAAACCCCTTTCCAAGATATCGACGCTCAAAGTCGGCCGGAACGTCCTCGACCAGGTCTTCAATCCGGGAGAGCGGCCGCTGCCGTCCGGGTCGATCGTCAGGTCGGTCGAGCTCAGGTACCCGGAGGCGCGCATGGATCTTTTCGGCCGGCGCATCCACTGGCTCGTTGTCTACTTCGTCCTGTCCATCATCTTCGGCTTCGCCTTCAAAGGCATCTTCAAAGTGGAGATTTAGGGAGTCGGCATGAAGATCGAAACCTTCAAAATGGAACGGATGCAGTCCTCCTGGGAGAACGTGGTGGAATACAATCTTTCGGAAAGCGGGGTCCACCCGCTCACGCTCAAGGAGCTGCTCACGCCGGAAGAGCTCGAAGAGGTCCGCCGGGTCGAGATCGGCTACACCCAGACCAACGGGACGCCCGAGCTCCGGGAGCGGATCGCCCTCCTCTACCCCGGGATCGGCCTCGAAGGCATCCTGGCGACCGCGGGCTCTTCGGAGGCGAACTTCCTCCTGATGTGGAGCCTGATCGAGCCAGGAGACGATGTCCTCTTCGAACTGCCGAACTACATGCAGATGTGGGGCCTGCTCCGCGCTTTCGGGGCGAATGTCAAGCCCTTCACCCTGCGCGAGAAGACGGGCTGGCAGCCAGACCCGGACGAACTCCGGAAGCTCGTCACGGACAAGACTAAAATCATCGTCCTGACCAACCCGAACAACCCGACGGGTTCGGTCCTGAGCGCCGAGTCGATGGAGACCATCATCGGCCTCGCCGCCAAGGTGGGCGCCTGGATCCTCTGCGACGAGGTCTACCAGGGGGCCGAGCTCAGCGGCGTCCGGACCCCGAGCTTCTGGGGAAAATACGACAAGGTCCTCGTGGTCAACGGCCTGTCCAAAGCCTACGGACTGCCCGGGCTGAGGATCGGCTGGATCGTGGGGCCGGAAGAGGTCATCGGGAAAACATGGCCCTACCATGACTACACGACCATCTCTCCCTCGGCCCTGAGCGACAAGCTGGCCGGGATCGCCCTCGATCCGCGGAACAGGGACCGGATCCTCGCCCGGACCCGGGGGATCCTCAATAAGAACTTTCCGGTCCTCGAGGCCTGGCTTAAGAGTCAGAACAGTATCTTCACGTTCCGGCCGCCTCAGGCCGGGGCGATCCTCTTCGCCCATTACAGCCTCCCGATCAACTCGACCGAGCTCGTCGAGAAGCTGATCCGGGAAAAGAGCGTCCTCCTCGTCCCTGGCGACCACTTCGAGGTCGATCATTACCTCCGGTTCGGCTACGGACCGGAAAAGGCCTACCTGCTCGCCGCCCTGGGACGCGTCGAGGAGGCCCTGAAAGAATTGAAGTGAATCTACGGAACGGGCCGGCAAGCTTCCTGCGCGGACAACGATGTCGGAAGAACGCGCGTCTGAATATCGCCAATCCATAAAATCAAAGGAGAGATGATGATGACTATCCGGAAAATGACGGCCCCGCTGATCGCCCTATTCGTCCTCGGTTTCACCGCGGCGGGATTCGCCCAGCAGCTTAAGGTCGGAGTGCTCAACTCCCAGAACGCCTTCACCTCTTCGATCGAGGGGAAGAAAGCCCAAGCGCAGCTGCAGGACAAGGACAACAAGATCAAGGCCGACCTGACCAGGCTGGACAACGAGATCAAGCAGCTCCAGACCAAGCTCAGCACCCAACAGATGACCCTGACCAACGAAGCCGCCGTCCAGATCCAGTCCGACATCGACAAGAAGACGACCGCCCGGAAGCGCCTGGAAGAAGATGCCACCCGGGACATGCAGCAGCTCCAGTACACCTTGATCCAGCGGATCCGGGACGAGATGGTCGGAATCATCGAAGCCATCGCCAAGGAAAAGGGTTACGATCTGGTCCTGGACCTGGGGGCCAGCGGGATCGTCTTCTTCAATCCGACGATCGACGTCACTGGCGAGGTCATCAAGAGGTATGACGCGACCAAGGCCGCCGCGCCTAAAAAGTAGCCGCGCGCTGTAGCCGCGGGCTGTCGTCGCGAGTTCTATTCTGCGTCTTTCTTCAACTCCAGAACGATCTCGTGCCGGACGAACCCGCCTTCGGGCTTGTCCGGGATCCGGATGACGAGCGTTCCGCCGTCCAGCTCCGCCCCCCGGGCCGATACGACCCGGACGGCGTTGGTGATGGGCAGATCATAGATCTCTCCCGACAGGCCCTCGACCACGACCCTGAGCTTGTTTCCCGCAAGCTCGGTCCTGATGATCTTGAGCCCGCGGTCGGCGTCCCCCGTCCGTGTCCGGACCGGCGGCGGCAGGACCTCCACCGAGGGCTCGAATTCCAGGACGATCGTGTCCTTCCCGGTCAGGGGAAATTCCACGGCCGGGCGCACGGCCTGAAAGGACAACCCCTGGCCGGCTTCTATCTCCGCCGGCTTCCCGTTGACCCGCGCCCGAAGGACCTTTGTGCCGAGGCCCATGGCCGGGCTGAACATCATTTGGAAGCCGGCCTTATTCTCGGACCCCACGGTCACCTCGATCTCCCCGTCCCGGCGCTCATAGCCGATCGAAATGGTCTCCTCCCCTACCCGAAAGTTTTCAATGCCCACTTCATTCCAATCGGCAGGAAAACGGGGCCCGAAAACGATCCTTTTCCCCGGTGCGTTCCCCTCGAGACCCAGCAGTCCCCTCACAAACGGCAGAACGACGCCTGCGCTGCAAAAGCCCTGGTGAGCGACCGCTTCCTGCGGCCAGATGTTTTGGGCCCCTGAGAAGACCTCGGTGACGCAGCCCAGGCCGTTGTCGAAGGTGTGACGGACCGAGGTCATCAAGGAGTTGTAGCCCTGGACCAGGAAGTCGTGTTTGAACTGGGCCAAGGCCACCCAGCTCGTCAGGAAGGGCCAGGCCGCGCCGTAATTGTAGTTCAAAGGCTCAAAGAGGGGGCTTTTCACCGAGAGCATGCGCACGCCCCAGTCCGTGGTGAGATCGGCGGAGCCCAGGCGCTCCAGGGTGCTCGCACTCCTTTCCGGCGTGCCCAGAGACCACATCAGGCCCACTGCGCTCCAGGGCGTCAGCTCGTGGACGAGGTCGCCGTTCCCGTTGAAGGCGTAGGAATACTGCCCATTTTCCCCGTCCCAAAGCTTTTCCCTGAAGGCGTCCAGGGCGCGCGCGTGGTCTTTCTTTGCCCTCTTGACCAGGTCGGGATCGCCCATGGCCCCCGCCAGGCGCTGGATGCTTTCGCACGCCTTGATCCAGACGGCGGCGAGGTAGATGTCGGTCCTGATCCCCGTCAGGGCGCCGAACTCAAGGGCGCCAAGTCCGGCCTTGCTGTTGTCCATGAGGCCGTCAGCGTCCTCGTCCGTGGTCAGGCACCAGGCATAGGCTTTCTTGAGTGACGGCCAGCTCTTCCTGACGAAGTCGGCGTCGCCGGTCATCGAGTAATAATCGTCCATGGCCACGATGTAATAGGGCGTTGTATCGCCGTGGATATATCCGTAAGGATAATCCTTCCACCAGTTGAGGGTGCCGGCGGCTTGGGACAGCTCATGGGCCATTTTGCCGTCCTCCCGCTGCCACTTCCTGGTGAAGGCGAGGGCGTCTTTCGAGGCCATGGTGTGACCCATGCTGTTGAGGCTCAACGAATTGATATAGGCGTCGCTCCCGAAGAACCAGCCGAACCCAGGCCGGCCCCCCGTCCCCGACGGACCGAGCCCGGCCACGAGCCCTTTGCCCAGGTCGGGATTGTCGACAAGGAGGTTGTCGATGGCGACCTTGGCCCAGGCGAAAGCTAGGTCCAGTTCCTTGTTCGGCGTCTTGACGCGGAGCGTCGCGGCGAGGAGTTCTTTGTAGTGTTTCTCGGCGGCCCGGCAAAAGGCTTCCGGAGAAGCGGCGAGCTTTTTATAGGTCTGCTTGACGTCCTCTCGGTTTCCCCTTCCTCCGGTCATGATGATGGGTAGGTATTTCCCTTTGACGGCCCGCGGGACTTCCACGGCGATCTTGAACTGGTTGGGGACATCGGAAAGCATGTGAGCAGGCGTGTAGGAGATCCCCCGGGCCGCCGGCGACCCGATAACGCCGTGGTTTCTCCGCATCGGTTCGGAGATGAGATAAGCCTTGAGTTCGTCATCCCAATAGGCATATTGGCCGCCGAGGCCGGCCGGCCACATCGGCTGGAGGACGGGAAGAAGGCTGCAGACGATGGTCAGAGGCTCGGTGGAGTCGACCTCGAGGAGGATGAACGCCCCGGGCTCATCGACCACAGTGACAAAGTGCGCTTTGATCGTGAACGACTGGTATGCATAGGTCAACGTCGTCCGTGCAGGTGTGACATCGATGAAGCGGACGATGTCCCGTCCCTGGACGGGCACCGTACTTGAACCGATGAGGAACGAAAACTCGAAGTTGCGGAAGAGCTTGAGCGGATAGGCCCAGGCTTCAAAGGAACCGCTCTCGAACCCGAGAACGGCGAACTTCCGGCCGACCTTGTCAAAGGTGGTCAAAGGCCGGGCCGGGCGCGAGAGTTGAATGGCGCACGGCTCGAATTTGAAGGCCGGGACCGTTCCATCTTGCCCCAGAACGGGAATTGCCGTAGCGATCAGTAAAAGAAATAAAACGGTTTTCGCGAAACGCTTTTTCATGGCGGCCTCTCCCCTATTAGAACGGGCCCCATTTCATTAAGATGGGCGGGACGAGGGCAAGGAGGCTGAAGACGACGAGGATGAGCATGAGGGGCAGGAACCACTTCGCCCACTTCTCCCACGGGATCTTTGCGACGCCCAGGACGCCCATGGTCACCGCCGAAGTCGGCAGGATCGGATTGACGACCTCGCAGAGCTGGAAAGCAAGCACGGTCGTCTGCCGGGTAATCCCGACGAGATCGCTGAGCGGGGCCATGACCGGCATGGTCAAAGCGGCCTGGCCCGTCCCGGAGTGGATGAAGAAGTTGATGACGCACTGGGTGAGGAACATCATCTGGGCCGTGATGATCCCGGGAACGGCCGAAATGACCCCCGCCGTGGCCTGAAGGACGGTGTCGAGGACCACGGCCTCCTTCATGAGGATCAGGATGGCCCGGCCGCCTGCGATGATCAGGGTCACGTTCATGAGGTCGCCGGCGCCGGCGATGAAGAGCCTGGCCATGTCGGAAGGCCTGATCTTTCCGAGGAAGCCGGCCGCCAACCCGATGGCCAAGAATAGGGCGGCGATCTCCTCCATGTACCAGCCCTTGGCCAGGATGCCGTAGATGAGAAGTCCGACCCCTCCTAAGAGGGTGATGAGGACGAGCTTCTGGGGCAGTCCCCAGGCGACCTCCTTCGCCTGGATATCGGCAGGCAAGTAGCCGCGTTCCCGGTCGATCTCGTAGACAGGGCTTTTCTTCGGATCCTTTCGGATCCTTTCGGCGTAGATCATGACAAAGACGATAGAGATGGCGGTTGCGATCACCCAGAGGATGAGCCTGTAGATCAGACCCGAGTAGAGCGGCAGGTCGGAGAAACCCTGGGCGATGCCGACCGTGAAGGGATTGAAAAAGGCCGCCCCGAAGCCCGCGGCCGCCCCCACGAACGGCAGGGACACCCCGACAATGGAATCATAGCCGAGCGAGAGGGCCAGCGGGATGAAGATCAGGACGAACGGGATGGATTCCTCGGACATGCCGTAGACGCCCCCGGCCAGGGAAAAGACGATCATCAGGACGGGAATGACGATCCTCTGAGATCCCGGCTTGCGCGAGAAGTGCCGGGATAGCCGGTGGATCCCGGCCTCGATGGCCCCCGTTTTCCCCAGGATGGCAAATGTCCCCCCGAAGATGAAGATCAGGAAGATGATGAGACTCGCATCCTGGAAACCCCGGATGGGGGCGATGAGCAGCCACTGGGGCCCGAGGCGGTGCTTGGGGATGACACTGTAAGTCCCCGGGACTGTGATCAGCCGCGTCTGGCCCTGGAACGTCTTTTCCGTCCGCTTGAACTCGCCGGACGGGACGACCAGGCCCAGAACATAGACACCGATGACGAGGATGTAGATCAGGACGAGAGTATGAGGAAGTTTGAACGCCGGCCTTTTTCTCATGCCATTTTTCCTTCAGGAATTTTTCGCCACCAATCTTATCATAATTCGCTGAAGAACGCCGTTCACTTCCTTTCGAGCAATATCGGGGTGTCCCGCAGGACCCCGAATTCGTCCATGGCATTCTTGAACGCGTCGTACGCGGCGACGGGGATTTCCTTCTTTGTGAACAACATCTCTCGCTCGATGACGATGACGTTCTTCGCCTCGTCATAAGACGCCGAGAGCGAGAACTCGCCGCATTCCAGCGAGCGCTTGAATCCTTCGGGCATGTAGACCGGCGTAAAGCCGGCCGGGAGCTTGAGCTCGACCTTTGTCACCGCCCTGGCCGCGTCGCTGATCCGGAAGGGATAGGACCGTTTGGCTTGGCTCGGCATGGACGGCAGGTCCGCGACGGCGTAGGGCGGCCGGGGGATGTTGACGAGCATGATCGCCCCCTGGAAGATGCCGTAGCTCTCTCCCTTGAACTCTTGAGATAGGGTGATCTTCTTCGTAAGGTCCCTGGGGTTGCTCATCTTGTTCTCCAGGGCCTGCCCCTCGTCGAGGAGTTTGTTGACAGCCTCGTCGGTGAATTCTTTCATCTCGTTCGCCGTCTTGTCCTTCAGCTCCTGTCGGGCCATCCTGTCGAAGACCCCGGAAAGCTCCAGGGAGACCTTGCCCTTGATGCCGCCGTCCGGAAGAAGATCGGCCCTGATCTCGGCCAAGGATGTGCTCTCTGTTCCAGGAAGGCATTCGATCGCCCGGATTTCCGCCGCACCGGGCTTTACGACCAGGCCTTTCGCGCCCTTCCCGTCGAGAAAGTAGCCGTATTGGGAATCGTCGGCGAAGGGATCGAGGAAAAGATAGCCTCCGCCGCGCGGCACCGCGACGAGGACACAGTCAACTTGGAGGGGGAACCCGCTTCGCGTTTCCCCCTTCCAACGGTCGCTTCGCTCCCTGCCTCCCTTTCTCGGGCGGGGCATGGACCCGCGCCCTGCGACCAAGGGGGCATACCCCCTTGGATCTCCCGACGAGCGGTTCCCCGCGGCAAGCCGCGGGGCATATTCCCGCTCGTCAAAACTTCAAAGAATTGGAGACAATCCAATTAATTGAATTAAAACCTTCGTCCGATAAGTAAATATATTCATTTATATTATTTATTATCAGTAAGTTACATTCATTTCACTACCTGGCATGTTTTTTGCTATCTATTTCATCTAATGAATTACGTTTTAGGAGGTGAGAATCGTTTAATTGCATCTTTCTAT
>JALHVH010000334.1 GCA_022867105.1 Candidatus Aminicenantota bacterium | reverse complement strand
GGGACTGGGCTTCAAGCTCCTGACCATCCTGACCATGACCACCGGCACGGTCTTCGTCATGTGGCTCGGCGAGCAGATCTCCGAGCGGGGCATCGGCAACGGCATCTCGCTGATCATCTTCGCCGGGATCGTCGTCGATTTCCCCCGCGGCCTTAACGGAGTCATCTCCGGTTTGCGGACGGGCAGCATGGACCCCCTGCGGCTCATCTTCCTCGCGGCCCTGATGCTGGCGGTCGTGGCCTTCATCATCTTTGTCGAGAGGGGGCAGCGACGCATCCCGGTGTCCTATGCCAAGCGGGTGGTCGGTCGAAAGGTCTATGGCGGCCAGAGCACTCACCTGCCGCTCCGCGTGAACACCGGCGGCGTCATTCCCATCATTTTCGCCGCTTCCATCATCACCATCCCGTCGACGCTGGCCCAGCTTTCCAAGGTGCCCGTCTTCCAGACGATCGCCGCCCAGTTCAGCCTGGGCATGCCCCTCTACAATATCTTTTACATCACGGCTATCATCTTCTTCACATACTTCTACGTTTCCATCATCTTCAACCCGACCGACGTCGCCGAGAACCTCAGGAAGTACGGCGGGTTCATCCCGGGCATCCGGCCGGGGAAGAACACGTCGGACCACATCGATGACATTCTTTCCCGGATCACATTGGTCGGCGCTATCTACCTGGCGGCGATCGCCCTCCTGCCCGAGTTCCTGCTCACCGGGTTCAAGGTCCAGGCGCTGCCTTGGATCGGGAATTTTCTTGAGGCCAACCTGCCCAAGTGGTTCACTCAAGGCATGAACATCGACTTCTATTTCGGAGGCACGTCCATCCTCATCGTCGTCGGCGTGGCCATGGACACCCTCCAGCAGATCGAGGCGCAGCTCGTGATGCGGCACTACGACGGCTTCATGCGCCGGGGCCGGATCAGGGGGAGAAGGGGATGAGGATCATCCTCCTCGGCCCGCCCGGCGGCGGAAAAGGCACCCAGGGAGACCTGATCGGGAAGCTGTACGGCTTCCCGAGGATCTCCACAGGGGACCTTCTCCGCAAAGCCGTCCAGGACAGGACGTCCCTGGGCCTGGAAGCCGAAGCGGCAATGAACCGCGGCGGGCTGGTCCGGGACGGGGTTGTCCTGGAGCTCGTCCGGGAGCGCGTCTCCCGGCCCGACTGCCGGAACGGTTACATTATGGACGGATACCCGAGGACCCTGAGCCAAGTCCTGAGTCTCGAGGCTCTGGACCCGGACCGTCCCGAGTCGGTCCTCGAGATCGCCCTCGACGAGGACGTTCTGCTGGAGAGGCTCGCCGGCCGGCGGGCCTGTCTCAAGTGCGGAGCGGTCTACAATCTCAGGGCCCGGAAGCCCGCCCGGGAGGGCGTTTGTGACGTCTGCGGCTCCGCCCTTGTTCTTCGGGAGGACGACCGGCCGGATGTCATCCGGGAGCGCTTCAGGATCTACCGGGAACAGACCGGGCCGCTCCGCGCCCATTATGAAGCGAAGGGCGTCTTCCACAGGGTGGACGGGAGCCGGGGCATCGAGGAGACCTTCCGGGAGATCCGTGGGGTCCTGGACATCGAAGTGGCTAGGTCCAAGGGAGCTGCGGCCAGGCCATGATCATCTACAAGACCGATGACGAGATCCGGGCCATGAAGAGGTCGAACCGGATCGTGGCCCGTGTCCTCGCCGGGCTCGTGCCTCTCGTGAAGCCTGGGGTGACCACGAAGGACCTGGACGAATACGCCGAGAAAAGGACGCGGGAGATGGGCGCCGCCCCGGCCTTCAAGGGCTACCGGGGCTTCCCCGCCTCGCTCTGCGCCTCGGTCAACGAGGAGATCGTCCACGGCATCCCGTCCTCGAGGAAACTCAAGGACGGGGATATCCTCAGCCTGGACTGCGGGGTCATCTTCGAGGGGTACTTTGGCGATTCGAGCGTCACCGTTCCCGTTGGGGAGATCAGCCCGGAGGCCGCCCGCCTCATTGCGGCCGCCCGGGAGTCGTTTGACGCGGGGATTTCCCGGATGAAGGAAGGCAACCGGGTCTCGGACATCTCCGCCGCCATCCAGGAGCGCGTGGAAGCCGACGGTTTCTCCGTGATCCGGGCGTTCGTGGGGCATGGCATCGGCCGGTCGCTCCACGAGGAACCCCAGGTCCCGAACTTCGGACTCCCCGGTCACGGGCCGAAGATCCGCCGGGGCCTCGTTCTGGCCATCGAGCCCATGATCGCCATGGGCGACTGGGAGATCGAGATCCTGGCCAACGGTTGGACGGCCGTGACGAAGGACAGGAGTCTCGCGGCCCACTACGAGCACACCGTGGCCTGCACGGGGAACGGGGTCGAGATCCTGAGCGCTTGGGAAGGGCTTGGGGACAGCACCGGGAACGTCATGGACAAGGAGAGTCTGAATGCCTAAACAAGATGTTTTCGAGTCCGAAGGCGTTGTCCTGGAAACCTTGCCCAACGCCATGTTCCGGGTCGAGCTGACCAATAAGCACGTCATTTTGGCCCACATCTCAGGCAAGATGAGGAAACACTTCATCCGCATCCTTCCCGGTGATAGGGTCCTGGTGGAACTGTCACCCTACGACCTGACCAAGGGACGGATAACCTATCGATTCAAATAGAGGACGAAAACCATGAAAGTCAGAGCGTCGGTCAAGAAGATCTGCAGGAACTGCAAGATCATTCGAAGGCATGGGATCATCAGGGTCATTTGCTCCAATCCGAAACATAAACAAAAACAAGGATAGGACGAGGTTAAAATGGCAAGAATAGCAGGTATCACTCTTCCCCCGGACAAGAGGATCGAGATCGGCCTGACCTACATCTATGGCATCGGCAGGTCCAAGTCCAACACGATCCTCGAAGAGGCCAAGATCGACAGGGACAAGAAGGTCAAGGCCCTGACCGAGGACGAAGTCAACAAGATCCGGCAGATCATCGAGAAGCGGGAGAAGATCGAGGGCGATCTTCGCAAAGACGTGATGATGAACATCAAGCGGCTGATCGACATCGGCTGCTACCGGGGATTCCGGCACAAGAGAAAACTGCCCGTCCGCGGACAGAGGACGAAGACGAATGCCCGGACGCGCAAGGGCCCCCGCGGGCACACGATCAAGAGACTCAAGGAAACGAAGTCCAGCTAAGATGAGGAAGCGCACACATGCCTAAAGCCAAAACCAAAACCAAGAAGAAAAAGGTCCGCAAGGAGATCAGCTTCGGGATCGCCCACATCCAGTCCACCTTCAACAATACGATCATCACCATCGCCGATCCCCACGGGAACACGGTCTGCTGGGCGAGCGCCGGGACCTCCGGCTTCAAGGGGGCCAGGAAGGGGACGCCGTTCGCCGCCCAGCTGGCGGCCAAGGACGTCGCCGTCAAGGCCAAAGAGTTCGGCGTCCGCCAAGTGGACGTCCGGCTCACCGGGCCTGGGGCGGGACGCGAGTCCTCCATCCGCGCCCTCCAGGCTGCCGGGCTGGAGATCAAGACGATCAAGGACGTCACCCCCATCCCGCACAACGGCTGCCGCGTCCGGCGGAGGAGAAGGGTCTGAGGGGACGAGGAGATAAGGAGAGAACCATGGGAAGATTTCAAGCAGCGGATTGCCGGCTCTGCCGCGTCGAGAAGACGAAGCTGTTCTTTAAAGGCCACAAGTGCCTGACCGATAAGTGCCCCGTCGAACGGAGGTCCTATCCTCCCGGCGAACACGGAAGGGCCAGGAAACGGATCCTCGGATACGCCATCCAGCTCCGCGAGAAACAGAAGATGAAAAGGTATTACGGGATGTCCGAAGAGCAGTTCCGCCTCTTCTTCAAGAGGGCCGAGCGCCAGAGGGGGGTCACCGGCGAGAACCTGCTCTCCATGCTTGAGCGGCGCCTGGACAACGCCGTCACGCTGATGGGCTTTTCCGCTTCCCGGACCCATGCCCGCCAGCTCATCACCCACGGCCACTTCTTCGTCAATGACCAGAAGGTCGACGTGCCGTCCTTCCTGGTTTCCGCCGGGGACGTCGTCCGGTTCAAGGACAGATCGGCCAAGAGCGAGGACATGAAAGCGCTCGTCGCTTCCAACAGGAACAAGACCCTACCCGGCTGGCTCGAGGTCGACTGGGACGGCATGAAGGGGCGCGTCCTGTCCCTGCCTCAGAGGGCGGACATCACCCTGCCCGTCGAGGAGCACCTGATCGTCGAGCTTTATTCGAAATAACGTTTGCGTCTCAGCGGGAGACATCCTCAAAAGGAGGGCCAATGAACGAATTAGGATTTCAGAGACCAAAGTGCTTGGAGTGTGATTTTGAGACATTGACGGAAAAATACGGCCACTTCCAGGCCCAGCCTTTCGAGCGGGGCTACGGGGTGACCGTCGGGAACGCCCTCCGGAGGATCCTCCTGTCCTCCATCAACGGGGCGGCCGTCACGGCCGTACGGATTGAGGGGGTGCTGCATGAGTTCTCGACCATCCCCGGCGTCGTTGAGGACGTCACCGACATCCTCCTGAACCTGAAGAGCATCCCTCTCAAGCTCAAGGGGGACGGATCGAAGATCATGACCCTCAAGAAGGAAGGACCGGCGTCGGCCACGGCCGCAGACCTCTCCCACGACGGGGACATTGAGATCCTCAACAAGGACGTCCATATCGCCGCCCTGGACAAGGACGGGAAACTCGAGATCGAGATGATCGTCAAGAACGGCCGCGGCTACATCCCGGCCGATCAGAACTTCGACGAGACCCTGAGCGTCGACTTCATCCCCCTCGATTCCTCCCACTCGCCGGTCCAAAAGGTCAACTACCGGGTGGATCCGGCCCGCGTGGGCAAGAGGATCGACTATGAGGGCCTGACCCTCGAGATCTGGACGACCGGCGCGATCCGTCCCACGGACGCCCTATCGCAGGCGGCCAAAGTCCTCAGGGACCACCTGGTGATCTTCCTGAACGTTGTCGACGAACCCCTGGAGAAGGAGCCGCTGGCGGCGAAAAAAGAGATCCCCTATTTTTCCCAGATCGATATCCTTTCCAAGTCCATTGAGCATCTGGAGCTGTCCGTCCGGTCCAATAATTGCCTGAAGTCCGCCGGCATCGAAAAGATCTACGAGCTCGTCCTAAAGACCGAGGATGAGCTGTTGAAGACAAAGAACTTCGGCCGCAAGTCGCTGGCCGAGATCAAGGAGACCCTGGCGACACTGGGCCTGGGATTGAGTCTGGAACTTCACCCCAAGCTCGTCGAGAGGATCCAAGCCGAGATCAAGGAAGGGACCGGAGAGAAGGAGCAGGATGAATGAGGCACCAAGTCAAGAAACGGTATTTACGGCGGGACTCGGCCCACCGGAGAGCTCTGCTGCGCAATCTCGTGACGTCCTTCATCGACAAGGAAAGGATCAGGACGACCGTGGCCAAAGCCAAGGCCGCCAAGCCCATCGCGGAAAAAATGATCACGCTGGCCAAGAGGAACACCCTTCATGCCCGGCGTCAGGCCCTCGCCTACATCTTTCAGGAGTCCGTCGTCAAGAAACTCTTCGACGTCGTCGGCCCCCGCTTCACCGAGAGGCCTGGCGGCTACACCCGGATCGTAAAGCTTGCCCCAAGGGCGGGGGACGGCGCCCAGATGGCGGTTCTGGAGATGATCGGCTCCGAGTTCACGAAGAAGACAAAAAAGAAAAAGGCCGAAAAGGATAAAAAGGCCAAGAAGAATCCTTTGGCCAAAGCCAAGAAATAAGCGCCGGTGATTTATTCTTTCGGCCGCCGCGCGCCTTGGTAGATCGCCTGCCAGTACGGGTCTTTGAGCCGCGAGATCTGGACCACGGGCTTGTCGTGCGTCGTGGCGTGGATGAATTCCTCTCCGCTGATCATCATCCCCACGTGCGTGATCTTGTCTTTGACCTTGCCAAAGAAAATGAGATCGCGGGTCCGTTCCTGCCCGGCAGGAACCTCGACGAGGCCGCTTTTC
>JALHVH010000333.1 GCA_022867105.1 Candidatus Aminicenantota bacterium | reverse complement strand
TATTCACTTGGCCTCCCGTATGGGTTACAGGGACCAGCCGGGCCGGTAGTCCGCATGGATATACTTGTTGGCTTCCGGCAGGTTGGGGAACTCCATTTTGACCGGGTCCCATTCGAGGACGATCTTCAGGGCCTGGACCCGGAGGGCGGCGTTGCCGAGGAGCATGACCTCGGTCAGCGGACCGGCGTATTCGGCGAAGTCCGTCGTCGACTTCTTGCCGGCTTTGATGGCGGCGACCCATTCCTCGTGGATCCCGGGCGAGCGGGGGATGGTCTTTTCGGGCCTCTTGTATTCCTGCATCAGTTTTTCAGGAAGGAGCCTCGGGTTCTCGCCATAGGTGCTGCACATGAGCATGCCTCGACTTCCGACAAACAGACAGCCGCCGCCTTCGTCGCCCATCATCCGGCCGTTCTCGATCTCCTTCGGCCGGGCCGGCATCAGGCCGCCGTCGGACCAGACGAGTTTGATCGGAGGCATCTTGCCGCGGGCCGGGAAGTTGTAGGTGATCATCTCGGCCATCGGGTAGGAATCCGCGGTGAAGGGCGTCGAGCTGGCTTGGACGGTAAGGGGGTGGCCCAGCTTGAGGGCCCAAAAAGGCTGGTCGAGCAGGTGGGCGCCCATGTCCCCGACGACGCCGGTCCCGAAGTCCCACCAGCCGCGCCAGGAGAAGGGATGGTAGGCGGGGTGGTAAGGCCGGAAGGGCGACGGGCCGATCCAAACGTCCCAGTCCAGGGTGGACGGGCAGGAGGGGATCTCCTTGGGGGCGTCGATGCCCTGGGGCCATATGGGGCGATCGGTCCAGACATAGACCTCGGTGACGTCGCCGATCGCGCCGTCCCAGATCCACTCGTTGACCAAGCGGGCGCCTTCGCCGGCGTGGCCCTGGTTCCCCATCTGGGTGACGAGGTTCCTATTTTTCGCTTCGAGAGCCAGGAGCCGGGCTTCCTTGATCGTGTGGGTCAACGGTTTCTGGCAGAAGACGTGTTTGCCCATCTTCATGGCCGCCATGGCGATGACGGCGTGGTTGTGGTCGGGGACCGAGACCGTGATGGCATCCAGGGACTTCTCCGCCTCGAGCATCTTCCTGAAGTCGCGGTACTTGGCGGCTTTCTCGAACATCGGCTTCTTTTCCGCGGGCATTTCCTCCATGCCCATGAACCTGGCCATCATGGTGTCGTCGACGTCGCAGAGGGCGGCGATGTTCTCGGTGCTGACGCTCAGGATGTCCGACGAGCCCTTGCCCCAGACGCCGACGCAGCCGATGTTCAGGGTGTCGCTCGGCGCCTGGTAGCCCCTGCCGCCCAGGACGCGCCTGGGGACGATCATCAATCCGGCCGCGGCCGCCGCGGTCTTGCCCATGAATTCTCTCCGCGATAAAAATTTCATGATTATCCTCCCTTCATCTATCCATTTTCGCCCGGACGGACATGGAACATACTATATATACACCAAGCTTCCAGAGTCAACTTATGTTCGTTTCTTGTAAGCATCTCTTTTCGTGTGAGAAGGAATTCAGGCTCCTGGCATCGCCCCTGCGCCATTGTCTATATCACACAAAAAGAGATGCTTCCTCGTTTCTATCAAGGAGATTATGAAGTGAATCCTGCCTCCCAAAATTGCCGATAGGATTC
>JALHVH010000332.1 GCA_022867105.1 Candidatus Aminicenantota bacterium | reverse complement strand
GAGAGCCGCGAGATCAAATACACCCTCAAAGGCAGGAAGGTCCTCGGGCAGGGCGGCATCGCCCCGGACTACGAGGTCGCCGTTTCCCTCAAGCCCCTGACGTTCGAGCTGATGGTCAAAGGGCTTTTCTTTGCTTACGCCAGGAAGTTCGTCCAGCACCAAACGGAGCTCGCCGGCCGGTTCGTGTTCCCCCAGGACCGCGGGATGCAGGCCGACGCCTCCGGGAAGATCGTCGTCGGGGACGTCTTCGCCGCCGGCCCGGAAGTCCTGGAGGATTTCAAGAGCTATCTCCGCGCGGTCAAGATTCCGTTCGACGAGGCCAAGTTCAAGGAAGCCGGGGACGAGGTCCGGAGGGAGATCGAGCGGGAGATCGCATCGGCCCTCTGGGGGGTCGAGGAAGGCATCCGGGCCTACCGGAGGTCGGACCCCGTCGTCGCCAAGGCCCTGGAAGTCATGCCGGAAGCCGCCAAGTTCATTGAATGACCGATGGGTCCGCTCAATGGTTTGTGTTATCTATCACGGGATATCAGAAAAGGCCGATGGTGAATGAGGGGGAACGAGGGGGAGGAGCACAACATGAAGATCGCGCTGGCCTCGGACCATGCCGGGTTTGACCTGAAGAAAGCGGTCGCGGAAGACCTCGCCGGAAGAGGGATCGCATACGTCGACTTCGGCTGCGGCCCCGGGGAAAACGTGGACTACGTGGATTTCGGCGCCAAAGCCGCCCGAAGCATCGTCTCCGGGGAATGCGACCGCGGCATCCTCGTCTGCGGGACGGGGATCGGGATGGGCATCGTGGCCAACAAGTTCAAGGGCATCAGGGCGGCCCCCTGCTGGAACGAATATACGGCCGAGATGAGCCGGCTCCACAACGACTGCAACTGCCTGACGATGGGAGGCCGGGTGCTCGGTCCGGAAGAGGCGCTCCGCATCGTCCGCGTCTTCCTGGCGACGGCTTTTGAGGGCGGCCGGCACGCCCGGCGCGTCGACAAGATCCGGCGGATCGAGGAGGAGAATTCATAATGTCTTCATTCACCGACAAGGTCCGGACCCTGGCGGACAGGGTCGAAAGGAACAATGTCTGGCGCCAGCGGGAATGCTTCAACCTGATCCCCTCGGAGTCCACCCCCTCGATCCTGGTCAAGATGTGCGAGATCTCGGACGCCTCCGGCCGCTACGCCGAGCACCGGACCATGAAGGGCGAGGAAGTTTATTTCTACCAGGGGATCGATTTCATCAGGGACATCGAGGTCGAGGCCCAAAAGGAGATGGGAAAATACTTCAACTGCGGCGAGGTCGAGCTGCGGCCTATCAGCGGCCAAATGGCCAACGAGGTCGTTTTCAAGGGCATGGTCAAGTTCATCAACCGCAACCGGCCCCAGGGCCGGCCTTCGCGCCGGATGCGCCTGGTCATGAACAACGACCTCACCAAGGGCGGCCACCTGAGCGCCCAGCCCATGGGCGCCCTGTTCAATTTCGTGGAGGAGGACCCGGCCACGGGAAAAGAGCGCGTCGTCCATTTCCCGGTCCTCGCGGACAACCCGTACAAGACCGACCTTCCGAAGCTCGCCGAACTTCTGGATAAGAACCGGCCCGAACTCATGGTCTTCGGCAAGAGCATGTTCATCTATCAGGAGCCCGTCAAGTTCGTCGCCGACATCGTCAAGGACTGGCCGGAGAAGCCGGTGATCATGTTCGACATGGCCCACGTCCTCGGCCTCTACGGCGCTTTCCAGGAGCCGCTGGCCGAGGGCGTCGACGTCGTCACCGGCAGCACGCACAAGACGTTCTTCGGCCCCCAGCGCGGCCTCATCGCCGGCAACTTCCCGCAGGGGACGCCGCAGAGAAACCTCTGGCTCGACATCAAGGCCCGCGCCTTCCCGGGCTCGACCTCGAACCACCACCTCGGGACGCTGCTCGCCCTGCTCATGGCCGCCTACGAGATGAACGAGTTCAAGGAGCCCTTCCAGAAACAGGTCCGTGCCAACGCCAAGGCCTTCGCCAGGGCCCTTAAAGACAAGGGCATCCCGGTCGAAGGCGACGAGAAGGACGGGTTCACCGAGACCCACCAGGTCCTCATCAGGGTTAAGCCGTTCGGGAACGGGATGGCGATCGCCCGCCGCCTCGAGGAGAACAACATCCTGACCAACTACCAGGCCCTGCCCGACGACGAGACCTTTCTCGTCTCGAGCGGCATCCGCATGGGCGTCCAGGAAATGACCCGGTTCGGCATGATGGAAAAGGACTTCGACGCGCTGGCCGGCTATGTCGCCGACGCCGTCATCCGGAACCAGCCGGTGAAGGACGAGGTCAGGAAATACCGCGAAGGTTTCCTCGAGATGCGCTACTGCCTGCCGGTCCAGGATGCCTTACCGGCGGCCGCCAAGGTCTTTGCCAGCATCTTTGGAGTGGAGGTCGAAAGATGAAGATACTCGTCGTCGGTTCCGGCGGCAGGGAGCACGCCCTGGCCTGGAAGATCAAGCAGAGCCCGCGCTGCGAGAAGCTCTATTGCGCGCCGGGGAACCCGGGGACCGCGGCCCTCGGGGAGAACGTGGCCATCCCGGATTCCAACGTCAAGGGCCTGGCGGAATTCGCCCAAAAAGAGGCGATCGGCCTGACGGTCGTCGGCCCCGAGATCCCCCTCACCCTGGGGATCGTGGACGAGTTCGAGAAGAGGGGCCTGCGCATCTTCGGCCCGAAGAAGAAAGCGGCCGAGCTCGAGGGGAGCAAGATCTTCGCTAAACAGTTCATGGAGAGGCACAAGATCCCGACCGGCCGGTTCCGGATCGCCGACACCTTCGACCAGGCCCAGAAGATCCTCAAGGCGGGCGATCTCGGCTTCCCCGTCGTCGTCAAGGCCGACGGCCTGGCCGCGGGCAAGGGTGTGGTCATCTGCCAAAATCCAAAGAAGGCGGAGGAGACGGCCTTCGAGATGATGGTCCAGACGAAGTTCGGCGCGGCGGGGAAGAGGGTCCTCATCGAGGAATTTCTGCGCGGCCGCGAAGTGTCGTTCATCGTGATCTCCGACGGCGCCCGGGTCCGACCCCTCGTGACGGTCATGGACCACAAGGCCGTTTACGACGGCGGCAAGGGCCCGAACACAGGCGGCATGGGCGCGATATCCCCATCGCCCCATATGAAGGAGAAGCTCTATTCGGAGATCATGGAAACGATCGTCTTTCCGACGGTCACGCGGCTGCTCGAGGAGGGGCGGAAGTACAAGGGCGTCCTTTACTGCGGCCTGATGCTGACCGAGGACGGCCCGAGGGTCCTCGAGTACAACTGCCGGTTCGGGGACCCCGAGACCCAGCCCCAGATGTTGAGGCTGGAGAGCGACCTCGTCGAGATCATGCTCTCGGCCATCGAAGAAGAT
>JALHVH010000331.1 GCA_022867105.1 Candidatus Aminicenantota bacterium | reverse complement strand
CTCTAACGACTACGAGGTCCGCGGCGAATACACGAAGGCGATCTGGAAGAACCCGGCCGGGGTCCCGGACGGAAGGTCCGACGGATATTTTGTCCTCATGGCCCTCAATTTCGGGAAGCTCCAGCCGGTTGTGAGCTTCCAGCGGTCGGACCCCGGTGACCTTTCACCCGGCGTCCGGCTGCTGGTTTCCGAAGAAGGCCCGGAGACTCTCGGGGCGAGGAGCCGTTGGGCGTTCGGCGTCCGCTATTTCATGAGCCCGACCTTCCTCATCAAGGCCGAGTACGACATGAACAAGGAGAAGGGCCCCGCCCTCCGGAACAACGCCGTCCAGATCCAGGCGGCCCTCAGCTTTTGAAACGAAAGAAGGACGACCATGGCGAATCTGCTCGTTCTCGGCACGCAGTGGGGAGATGAAGGCAAGGGCAAGATCGTAGACCTCCTGACCCCCGCTTTTGACATTGTCGCCCGCTACCAGGGCGGCCACAATGCCGGGCACACGGTGTGGGTCAACGGGAAGAAGGTCGTCCTCCACCTCATCCCTTCCGGGATCCTCCATCCTGGAAAGACGTGCGTCATCGGGAACGGGCTGGTCGTGTCGCCCGGGGCCCTCTTCCGGGAAATCGAGGACCTGGAGGCCCGCGGGGTCGCCGTGGACGGGGGCCGGATCGTCATCAGCCGCAACGCCCACCTGATCATGCCCTATCATCCGGTGATGGAAAAGATCTCCGAGGAAGGCCGGGGCGAAAAGAAGATCGGCACGACCTGCCGGGGGATCGGACCGGCCTATGAGGACAAGGCTGCCCGCTGGGGAGTCCGGGCAGGGGACCTGCTCGACCTCTCCGTCCTCAGGGAAAAGATCCGCGAGAACCTGGAGGTCAAGAACAGATTGTTTGCGGTCTATGGGATCGCCCCTCTCGATGCCGGAAAGATCTACGAAGAATACGCGGGATACGCGTCCCGCATGGCGCCCTACATCCGGGACATCTCCCTCTTCCTCAATGAAGAGATGAAAGAAGGAAAACGGGTGCTTTTCGAGGGCGCCCAGGGCGTCCTGCTCGACCTCGACCATGGGACCTATCCCTTCGTCACCTCATCGAGCTCGACGGCCGGCGGCGTCTGCACCGGTCTCGGGATCGGGCCGAAGTCGATCCATTCCATCCTGGGCATCACCAAGGCCTACACGACCCGGGTCGGGAGCGGGCCGTTTCCCACCGAACTTGCCGACGAAAAAGGGAAAAAGCTTGCCGCCCGGGGCGATGAATTCGGGGCCACGACCGGGAGGCCGCGGCGCTGCGGCTGGTTCGACGCCCTGGCCGTCCGCTACGCCTGCCGGGTCAACGGCATCGACCGGATCGCCCTGACCAAACCGGACGTCCTGGAGGAGATGGATGAGGTGAGGATCTGCACCGCCTACAGCTATAAGGGCGAGGTCCTGAAAAGCTTCCCCGCCGAGCCCTGGGTCCTGGAAAAAGCGGTCCCCGTCTACAAAACGATGCCCGGCTGGCGGGATTCCGTCCACAGAGCCCGGGAATATGCTTCGCTCCCGGCCGCGTTCAAGGACTATGTCCGGGAGATCGAGGATCTCATCGAGACCCGGGTGGGTCTCGTCTCGACCGGCGTCGAGCGCGACGACACCATCCTTATCGAATCCGAGCTCACGGGACTCATCGATACCTCCAGTCTGAAGCTCGGGGAGCGAAAATGACGGCGGGCAGGATGACGGGTCGCCCGGTCCAATGGGTCGAGATCGACCGCTGCGCGCTCGTCCACAATGTTGCGGAGTTCCGCCGCCTCATCGGGGCAAGGCGCAAGATGCTCGCGATCGTCAAGGCCAACGCCTACGGCCACGGCCTGCTCGAGGCCGCCAGGATCATCCGTGAAGCAGGGGCGGACTGGCTCGGCGTTAATTCCCTCGAAGAGGGCGTCGCCCTCCGGGAAGCCGGCCATACATCGCCCATCCTCATCTTGGGCTACGTCCCTCTGGATGGGGCGGCTGAAGCCGTCGTCCGCGACCTGCGGCTCGTCGTCTACAACGAGGAGACGGTCGCCAAGCTGTCCGAGGCCTCCCGGAAGCTCGGCAGGCCTGCCTATCTCCATTTCAAGCTCGAGACGGGAACGAACCGCCAGGGCATCCCTCCCGAAAGGATCGCCGGTTTCATCAGCAGGGCACGGCGCCGGTCGGGAGTCGTCGCGGAAGGGATCTCTTCCCATTTCGCCAACATCGAGGATACGACCGACCATCATTATCCCAGGCGACAGCTCGAGATCTACCGGTCGACCGTCGAAGCCCTCGGAAAGCGCGGGATCCGAGTTCCGCTCAGGCACATGTCGTGCACGGCGGCCGTGATCCTTTTCCCGGAAACGTGGTTCAACCTCGTCCGGGTCGGGATCGGGCTCTACGGACTTTGGCCGTCCAAGGAGACCT
>JALHVH010000330.1 GCA_022867105.1 Candidatus Aminicenantota bacterium | reverse complement strand
GCGCCGGGAACGGCACGAGATCTCCAAAGGGCTTTACGCCGGGATCCACCGGTCCATCCTGAGCGGCTTCCTTTCCAATCTCGCCGCCCACAAGGAGAAGAACGTGTATGCCGCGGCCAAGGGCCGTGAGGTCATGGTCTTTCCCGGCTCGACACTCTTCGGCAAGTCCCGACCCTGGATCGTCGCGGCCGAGATGGTTCAGACATCACGCCTCTTCGCCCGGACGGCTGCCGGGATCGATCCGGAGTGGCTCGAGGAGGTCGGCGGAAACCTCTGCCGCTATTCCTATTCCGACCCAAGGTGGGACAAAGAGAGGGGCGAAGTGCGGGCCAAGGAGAAGGTCTCGCTTTACGGCCTGGAGATCGTTTCCGGCCGCGATGTCTCATACGGACGCATCGCCCCGGACGAGGCCCATGAGATCTTTGTCCGTGCGGCGCTCGTGGAAGGGGACGTCACCGAGCCGCCCGCCTTCCTCAAGCATAACCTCGATCTCGTCAACAAGGTGGCCGCATTAGAGGAGAAGCTCCGCCGCCGTGACATCTGTGTGAGCGAGACGGACATGGCGGGCTTCTATTCGACCCGGCTCCCGGGCGTATCGGACATCCGCACGCTGGAACAGAAGGTCCGCAAGGCGGGCGGGGACGCCTTCCTCCGGATGACCGAGAAGGACATCATGCTCGTCAACCCCGACGAGGAGCGCATCGCGGCCTTCCCGGACGCGGTGGACGTCGATGGCCGGCGCTTCCGGGCGGTTTACAGGTTCGCGCCCGGCGAGGAGGCCGACGGCGTGACCCTGAAGGTTCCGGCTGCCCTGATCAAGAGCATCCCGGCGGAGCCGCTCGAGTGGGGCGTCCCAGGCCAGTTCCGGGAAAAGGTCGCGGCCCTGGTCAAGGGCCTCCCCAAGCGGTACCGAAAGCTCCTCCTGCCCGCGGCCGAGAAGGCGGACATCATCGCCCGGGAGATGGAGCCGAACGACCCGTCGTTGTTCAATGCCCTTTCGCGGTTCGTCAAGCGCCGGTTCCAGGTGGACATCCCGGCGGCCGAATGGTCCAAAGCGGAGATCCCGCTTCATCTCCGGATGCGGGTGGCGGTCACGGACCACGAAGGAAAAGAGATCGCGGCCGCCCGGAACCTCGATATCCTGCGCAAGGCCGCGGCTCCGTCGGCCGTCCCGGCGGACTCGCCGGCCTGGAAGAACGCCCGGGAGCGGTGGGAAAGGACCGGCCTCGCGTCCTGGGACTTCGGGCCGCTCCCGGAAACGGTCGCCGCCGGCCCCTACACGGCCGCGTTCCCCGGGCTCGAGGCGAAAGAGAAGGGCGTCGACCTCTTGCTCTTCAGGAGCCGGGAAGAGGCGCTGGCCGCCCATCTCAAAGGCGTCGAAGCCCTGCTCGCCCCCCGCTTCTCGAAGGACCTTGAGTTCGTCAAGCGGTGTCTGGCGTTGCCGGAAGAGCACGGGCCGGCCGCGCTCTTCTTCGGCGGGAAGGCCGCCGTCATGAAAGCCATGACCGAAGCCCTCAAGCGGGAGGTTTTCCGGAAGAACGTCCGGAGCCGGGAGGAATTCGATGCTCTCGCGGCCGGCGCCGTCCGCGATCTTTTCGCCAGGGGAACGGAACTCCGCGACCTGTTGATCAGGGTCCTCGACGCGTCCAAGAAGGTCCGGCAGGGCCTGCCGAAGGCCGCGCCCGCGACCCCGTCATTCGGCGGTCTTCGCCGGCCGGCCGGGACCGGCGGGGCCGCGGAGTCCATCAAGGCCGAGCTCGAGAGGATTGTCCCCGCGGACTTTCTTGAGGCCCATCCGATGGACCGCCTTCGCCGTCTGCCCCGCCGGCTCGAAGCCCTGCGGATCCGGGCCGAGCGGGCCAAGTATGACCCCGAAAAGGACCGGAAAAAAGAGGACCAGGTCGAGCCCTACGCGCTCGCATTGGGGAGGTTGAGAAAAGGCTTCGTCGAGGGCACATCGCCCGAAAAGAAAGCGGCCGTCGACGAGTTCCAGGAAATGATCGAAGAGTTCCGGATCTCCCTCTTCGCCCCCGAGGTCAAGACCGCCTTCCCCGTCTCCCCCAAGCGCCTGGCGGCAAAGATCAAAGAGATCGAGGGGATGGATTGACGTTGTTATTTTTGTCGCCGGCGCCGTGACTCAAGCGCCCGCTCGTGATCTTCGGGCGTATCGATGTCTAGGAGCACCCGCGGGGATTTGGTCCTCACTTCGAGGACGTCTTCAGGGTGATCGCGCATGAGTTGCCTCAGGCCGATTCCCGGATCGAGGGCCCTGATCTCGTTCCTGTATTTGAGGTCGATGAGGACGGGGTGGCCGCGGCGGCCGCCGTGAACCGGAAGGACGATCCCCTTCCCCGTTTTGCCGTAAGCGTCAATGAGCCGGTTGATCATCCCGGGGTAAGGGGGCGGCTGGTCGCCGAGGAAAAAAAGGACGGCCCGCGCGTCACGAGGGACGGCTTCCAATCCCCGCTGTATCGACGACAGCATGCCCCGCGCGAAATCCGGATTGAACACCGTTCGCAGGTCATGTTTCGCGATCACCGGTTCGATCACTTCACGGGCCGCGCCAAGGACGACGAGGAGGTCCTTCGCGCGGGACCGGGCCACGCCGTCGATGATCGCCTCGATAAGCGTCCGCTTCCCCCATGTGAGAAGGGGCTTCGGGCTCCCCATCCGTTCGGATTTCCCCGCCGCCAGGATGACGGCCTGGATCATTTTCGGCGGCCTTTCTTTTCCGCGTTCCGCCGCCTCTCCAGGGCGAGTTCGGCGGCGATGCTGACGGCGATCTCCTGGACCGTTTTCGAGCCGATGGGCAGGCCGACGGGGGCATGGACCCGGTCGAACTGCCGGGGCGTCGCCCATCGCTTGGCGAGGAACTCTTCGCGCATGAGAGCGATCTTCGTCCGGCTTCCGACCAGACCGATATAACCCGCGTTCGAACGAACGCAGGCGCGCAGGGCTTCGGCGTCGTGCTCGTGCCCCCGAGTAGCGATCACGATATAAGTGTCCGGCGTGGACGGGACCGTTCTGAGCGCCTTCCCGATGTCCGCCCAGATGACGCGGTCGGCGTCCCGGAGATTCCGTCGATGGACGAACTCGCGCCGGTCATCGATGACCGTGACCTCGAAATCCAGGAGGCGGCCGAGATGGGATACGGCGCGTCCGATGTGCCCGGCGCCGGCGATGACCAGCCGGGAGGGTGGAAAGACCGGCTCTATAAACAAAAGCTCTTCTTCCGCCGCGCCCGAGTCACGCCCGACGCGGACCTTCGCCAGCCGGGGCACACCGTCGGAAAACGAATCGACGATCTCGTTCTCAAGGGGCGAACGGGCCTTCGCCGCGATCCAGTCCCGCTTCAGGGCGATGCGGCCGCCCGACCCGGGTGTCACCATCGTCGCCAGGACACCCGGCCGTCCGGCGTCGAGAGAGCGTGCCAGCTCGTCGAAGACACTCTTGTGTTTTTCGGGGCACGGGTCGATGAGGACCCTGACCTCGCCGCCGCAAATACCGCTCTCCCCCATGGCCTTCCCTTTCAAGCTGTATCCGGCGACGAGCGGCGCGGCCTTCCGGAGCGCGGAGGCCGCTTTTTTACGGACGTCCGCCTCGATCGCCCCGCCTCCCACCGTTCCCGCGATGAGCTTTTTCGACGTGAACAGCGCGGAGGCGCCGGCCCCCTGGGGCGCGGAACCTTTCGCTTCCAGAACGACGGCTAGGGCGAAGTGTTGCTTCTTTCTCACAAGCTCGGAGATTCTCATATAAATATGCGGCATTTCCGGATCCCTCGCTT
>JALHVH010000329.1 GCA_022867105.1 Candidatus Aminicenantota bacterium | reverse complement strand
TTCCGCGAGATCAAGGGAATCAAGGATACCGAGGTCGGCTACACGGGCGGCATGACCGAGAATCCCGACTATGGACAGGTCTGCAGCGACAGGACCGGCCACGCCGAGGCCGTCCGCGTCACCTTCGACCCCACGATCATCCCTTACGAGGACCTGGTCCGGTTCTTTTTCACAATCCACGACCCGACCCAGGGCGACGGCCAAGGACCCGACGTGGGGACACAATATCGTTCCGTGATCTTCACCGCAGATGAGCCCCAAAAGGAAACGGCCCAAAAGGTCATGGACGAGTTGCAGGCCTCCGGCCGTTTCACGAAGCCCATCGCCACCGGCATCGTCCCCGCCTCCAAGTTCATCCGGGCCGAGGAATACCACCAGCGCTACTACGAAAAGAACAAGAAGAAGGGCTGCGTGTTCTTACGGCCCGTCGTCAATCACCCTTTATAAGGCCTTCGATCTTCGCCACAAGAACACCCATATCCGGGTTTTTTTTGCGAAACTATCGGCGCCGATCGCCCTAGCTTCCGCTTGGAATAATAATTATTTTGAAAAAAGCGAAAAAAAAGCTTGCATTTGATCATAAGTAGGTATAAGTTATATTGAAAACTAAGTAGTGATATAAAATATATTAGATAGTAAGGTACTAGTTTCCGGGGTGATGCATCGGTTCTTTCCCAATTGAAGTTCCAAGTATAGGCTGAGACAGAGGATAAAAAAAACGCTTGACGGACGCAACCGAAAGCTTATAATTACAGTTATCTTATGTAATTGATAGATATAGTAAAATAAAAGGGAGATCAAGATGTCGAACGGATACAAGTATGATGAGGAGGCCGTCCTGGAGCTCCTCCCCCTCCGGAGGACCGAGGACGGTTTTACTGAGGAGATGGAAGCCTTTTCGCCGCTGGTCCCGGTCGCCGACCATTCGGAGACCGCTCCTCCCGCTCTGAAGCCCGGCAACGGCAAGGGGAACGGCCACGGCGTTCCAAGGATCTATGAGGGGGACCAAACCGCCGACCTCGTTCGGATCTACTTGAAGGACATGGGGACCTACTTGCTCCTGTCCCGGGAAGAGGAGATCGCCCTGGCCAAGAGGATCGAACAAGGTGAGAAGGCCATCAACAAGACTCTGGCCAGAACGCCGGCCGTTTTGGACGAACTGCTCGCCGTCGAGACGCAGATCCGGAATTCTCCTGAGCTCGTGAACAGGTTCTTCAGTTTGGGCGACGAAGAGCTCACGCCGGAATCGATCGAACAGAAGAAAGCGGAGATCCTTGGCAAGATGAAGAGGATCAAGGCTCTCAACACCAGGCTCTCCAAGTTCCGCCCCAGGGTCGCCAACAGGTTCGCCCGCGGCAGGCTCCTCATCCGGATGATCAAGCTCGCACAGGGCATGGACATCCGGCCGGACTACAGGGAAAAGGTCATCGTGAGGATCCGGGAACGGCTCGAGGCCATCGTGGACAAGGGCTCGACCCGCCTGCGGACGGAGTCCGAAAACATCCTCGAAGCCATCAACCGCGGTTTCAAGGCCCGGGAAAAGGCCAAAAAGGAGCTGGTCGCGGCCAACCTGAGGCTCGTCGTCTCCATCGCCAAGAAATACCAGAACCGGGGCCTTCAGCTTCTCGACCTCATCCAGGAGGGCAATATCGGCCTCATGCGGGCCGCCGACAAGTTCGACTATCGTCGCGGCCACAAGTTCTCGACCTATGCCACATGGTGGATCCGCCAGTCCATCACCCGGGCCATCGCCGACCAGGGCCGGACCATCCGGATCCCCGTCCACCTGACCGAGACCATGCACAAGCTCAACAAGATCTCCCAGGGTCTCGTCCAGCAGAGGGGCAAGGAAGCATCGCCCGAGGAAATCTCCAGGAAGGTCGGGCTCCCCGTGGGCAAGGTCGTCGACATGATGTCCACCGCCCAGGAGCCCGTGTCCTTGGAGACCCCCCTGGGGGAGAACGGCGAGACCTCTCTCGGCGACCTCGTTGAGGACAGGAGCGTCCTCTCCCCGCCCGATACCGTGATCCACATCAGCCTCAAAGAGCAGATCGAGGACGCCCTGCGGGAGCTTCCGGAGAGGGAGACCATGGTCCTCCGGATGCGCTACGGGCTCGGTGACGGCCGCGAATACACGCTCGAAGAGGTCGGCCAGCATTTCCACTTGACACGGGAACGCATCCGCCAGATCGAGCTCAAGGCACTCAAGCGGCT
>JALHVH010000328.1 GCA_022867105.1 Candidatus Aminicenantota bacterium | reverse complement strand
TTTCCCTCCCTCCCGGATCAGGGATGAGGTCGGGATCAGCGAAAAGCTTCCGTTCTTCGTCCTTCTCGACGGGGAGCGCCTTTTCGAGATCCCCCGCGAGATCGAGCTCTTCTATCAAACGCAGGGTTTCCCGGACTGCCACGTCGACCTCAACCTAAAGAGCCGGGGAAAGACGGCGACGGCGGTCTTCTTCATCCAGGAAGGACCGCAGGACAGGATCCATCGGCTCGCGCTCGAGGGCGTCTCCATGTTCTCTCCGGATGATGTCCGGGCCTTGATGGTGAGTTCCGAAGGGGGACCGTTCTTCGCGCCTAATGTCCGGAAGGACGTCGAAAGGATCGAGGCTTTTTACCTTGATCGCGGCGTCCGCGGGACCAAAATCGTCTCCGAGGTCAAGCCGATCTCGGCGAGCTCCTTCTCCGTGACCATTTCCGTCGACGAGGGCCGCAAGGTTCGGATCGGCGGCATTGTCATCACGGGGAACAAGGTGACGCGGAAGAGGACCATCCTCAGGGAGGTGCGGCTCAAGGAAGGGGATAACGCTTCGCGGGAACTTGTTCTCGAAACAAAAAGGAAGCTCCAGGGACTGGGCGTTTTTTCCGAGGTCAGGATCGATGAGGTCCCGGTCTCGGAGGAAAGCGAGAACTTGGTCATCACCGTGCTCGAAGGCGAGCGGAATTACGCCAGCCTGGGAGTTGGACTCGAGACCAGGAGCGAGCCCAGGTCTTTCGCCCTCTGGGAGAACGACATCCGGCTGCGGGGAACGGCCGAGTTCATCAGGAGCAACATCTTCGGCACGGCCTCCCAGGTCAGCCTGGTCAGCCAGTTCAGCCTTGTCGAAAAACGGGGGGTCATCTCCTGGGATCAGCCCTACTTCTTCGGGGTCCCCGTGCAGACCACGATGAACGCCTGGCTCGAGGGGGAAGACCGGAAGAGCTTCGGGTTCGACCGGAGGGGCATCAGCCTGAACACGGCGAAGCCGCTTTCCGGCGGTTTTCTCCTCTTCGGAACGATCAGCTTGTCGAGGACAAAACTGACCTATCTGAAGATCGCGGAGTCCGAGGTCGACCGCCAGCTGCAGCCGTATTCGACGGCCATGGTTTCGGGGAGCATGATCTGGGACCGGCGGGACGACACGTTCAATCCTGCCAGGGGCTTCTTCTTGAGCTTCGTAGGGGAGTGGGCCTTCCCGGTGTTCAAGACCGAGTCCGACTTCCTCAAGGGCTTCCTTAAGTTCCAGCACTTTAACCCTGTTCTGACCTACCTGAACTTCAGCACGACCATCCGTATCGGGCTGGGCCGGGGGAGGATGCCCGTTCCGGAAAGGTTCTTTGCCGGGGGGAGCAACTCCTTCCGGGGAGAATCGTTCGATGAGCTTGGTCCCAAAGACCCCAAGACGGGAATGCCCATCGGAGGAAAGGCGATGTTCCTGGTCAACCTGGAAATGAAATTCCCCCTGTTTCCCAACCTCAGGGACCTATCCGGCGCCGTCTTCTACGACATCGGCCAGGTCTTTTCCAAGAGGAAGGACTTCAGCCCGTTCAACTTTCGGGGCGCCGTAGGAGGCGGCCTCCGGTACCGGACGCCGCTGGGCCCCCTCCGTTTCGACCTGGGATGGACGATCGACGATCCGAAGAAAAAAGGCCGGCCGCTGCTGTTCATCACGATCGGGAACTTGTTCTAAGGACATGATAAAAAAGATCGGGGCGTCTTTGCTGGTTCTGGTCGCGGGCCTCGTCCCGGCGGCCGGATCTCAGGTCGAGGACTGTGTCGCGGCCGTCGTCAACACGCGGGTCATCACCCGGGTCGACCTGAGGATCGTGGACCGCTTCGGGCTCCATCCCGACGATGCGGGGGGCAGGTCCCTGGAGCGCCTGCTGGACCGGGTCGTGGAACAGAAGCTCGTTGTTGATCTCGCCCGAGAACAAGCTGCGCCCGGGGGTGAGGAGATCGCCGCCGCCATGAATGCTCTCATCCTGACGCTTGGGCCGGAGGATTTTCGGAAGGGACTCGATGAATTCGGTCTCGAGGAGGTCGATCTGAGGCCCTACGTCGAAGAAAAATTGATCTATCGGAAGGTCATCGCCTCCCGGTTCAGTCAGAGTGCTCCCATCACCCTAAAGGAGATCGAGGTCTATTATCAGGAAGTCTACGTTCCCGCCCAGACGCGGGAGGGGATCGTGCCGGCCCCCATGATCCAGGTCCTGGACCGGATCGAAGCCCGGATCCAGGAGCGGAAGCGGGAGGAACAGATCGCAACCTGGATCGGGAACCTGAAGGCCCTGGCTGACATCCATATCAATCGGGACTGTCTGAAATAACGTTCCAGGACAGGAAGGACAGACATGAACCATTTCGCATGCCTTTTCCCGGGCCAGGGCTCTCAATCCGTCGGTATGGGGAAGGACCTCTACGACCGCTCTCCCCTGGCGAGGGAGATCTTCCACCGGGCCGACGAGGCCCTTGGCTTTGCCGTCTCCAGGCTTTGTTTCGAAGGACCTGAAGAAGAGCTCCGGTTGACCCGGAACACCCAGCCCGCGCTTCTCACGGTCAGCACGATCGCCTATTCCCTGCTGGGGGCCGATCCCGTGATGGCGGCCGGACACAGCCTTGGCGAATATTCGGCCTTGGTCGCGGCGGGTGTTCTCGCCTTCGAGGACGCCATCAGGCTCGTCCACAAGCGCGGGACATACATGCAGGAAGCCGTCCCCCTGGGGGTCGGGGCGATGGCGGCCCTGATGGGCGCCGCGTATGAGGATGTTCGCCGAAAGGTCCTTGAGGCCGTCTCGGGGACCGTGGAGATCGCCAACTGGAACAGCCCGGAGCAGATCGTGATCGCAGGCCACAAGGAGGCGGTCGAGGAAGCCATCCGTCTGATCAGGCCGGCGAGGCACGTCATGCTTCCGGTGAGCGCTCCCTTTCACACCAGCCTGATGAAGCCGGCCGAGGATAGGCTCGGGGCGGACCTGGATGGTGTCGCGTTCAAGGTCCCGAAATTCCCTGTGGTCACCAACGTGGACGCCCGGCCGGTCCGGACAGGCGAGGAGGCCAGGGATGCCCTCAAGAGGCAGGTCAGCCGTCCCGTGCTGTGGACGGCTTCGATGGAGGCCCTCCGGGAAGCGGGGATCACGCTCTGTGTGGAGACGGGCCCGGGCAAGGTCCTCTCGGGGTTGATGAAAAGGATCAGTCGGGGCTGGCCCAAGCCGCCCGCGCTGGCCAATGTCGAGAACTGGGAGAGCCTGGAAAAAGCGCGCGGGGCGCTGTCAGGGGTCCTTTGAGAGGATAGCGGGTCCGAAGCGGACATAATATTCCACGGCCGAAGCCACGGCCGCGATGATGATGAGCCAAAGTCCCAGCCGGGAGAGCCGATAAAGCTTCCCAAGGATGTCAGGTCCGAGGATCAGCAGGCAGAGGGTAACGACCTCGAGGACCATCTTGACCTTTCCCATGAAGGAGGCGGGGATGGCGTGTCCCCTCGAGGACGCGATGGCCCTGAAACCGGTGACCGCGATCTCCCTTCCGATGATGATGACGGCCATCCATGCGGGGACGACCCCCCGCTCTACGAAGCAGATGAGGGCGGAGGCGATCAGAAGCTTGTCGGCGATGGGATCGAGGAGCTGGCCGAAGACCGTGATCATCTGCTTCCGCCTCGCCAGGAACCCGTCGATCATATCGGTCAGGGACGCGAAGAGGAAGATAAGGAAACCCGTGATCTCCCGCCCCCTGAAATCCGTGAGAAGGATAATGACGATGGCCGGGACGGACAGGACCCGGAGGAGGGTCAGGATGTTCGGCGCGTTCAGTTTCATTTTAGAAGAGTATACTATAGCGCGCCCGCTTTGTTCAATCAAAACGCCGTTAAAGTAAGCGTCTCTTTTTGTTTGATGAGGTGTTGTCTGGGGGCCGGTCGGGGAATTCGTCGGCACGCTCCTTTGCCCCGGCGAGGGGAAGTGTAAGCGGCCTGGAGCCGCCCTTGGCCCCCGGCCCCCGGGGAACCAGTCCCGTCGGTTCCCCCCATCGCACCTCTGTCGGCGACGCGGACGATTTCAGAGCCCCCCTCCGATTATCGGAGGGGGTAGGGGGTGGCAAGAAATATGAACAGAGTCTCGGGCGCGTCGCCGAGATAGCCATCATAGGACTCGGGTCCCCCCTCCGCTACGGGGGCTTGAGGACGGCATTCAGTGCCGCCCAGTAAGAATTTGGTTGTCCCCCCGTACCCCTCCCGGCCCTTATTGATTCAATCACACGAAAAGAAGTGCTCCCGGCGGCAAAACGCCGAAAATCATGCCGTCAAGCCGGTCAACCGGCAAGTCGGGAAATGCCTTTTTCCCGCTTGCCGACTCAACGGCCCGCTGACATGACGACGCTTCCGTCCTTGAAAAAGCCTCCGTCTATGGGTATAGTTGAAAATTGCCATGGCCGATAAGAACTCCCCAAGCCCGATGATGGAGCAGTACTTCCGGATCAAAAGGGAGCATCCCGACGCC
>JALHVH010000327.1 GCA_022867105.1 Candidatus Aminicenantota bacterium | reverse complement strand
GGCGACCCGGTTGGCGTCCTCGACGGCCAACCGGCCGCAGCAACTCCTCAGGCCCTCCGAGCGGCAGAACTCAGGAGGCAGGTCGACGAGCTTCATCGTTACGCCCGTGACGTCGCACCCGGCCTTCACAAGGAGCGCCGCCGCGACGGAGGAGTCCACTCCCCCGCTCATCGCGACCACGACCTTGCGCTTCTTTCCCGGCATCGAAATTAGGATATGCCAAAAGCCCCATGCTGTCCATATGACCGCGCCCCCCAGAACGCGGAGGGTTCGTCAAGATCCCTTTTCCAGGCGTTCCAGCTCGGCTCTGGCCTTCCTAATGTTGCTCTCGCTTTCGCCCAGGGAATTGTCGAGATAAAGCTTGAAATACTTCACCGCTTCTCGGACATTGCCGCTCTTTTCATGAGCTACGGCCAGGTTGAAATATCCGGTCGGCGTCGGTCCGATGGCCAGGGCCCGTTCAAGGAAATAAATGGCCCGGCCATACTCGCCCAAGTAAGAATGCGCGATGCCGATGTACTGATAGAAGGCCTGTTCTTCGGGGTAATCATCGATCAGTTTTTTGTAGACCTCGATGGCTTCCCTCAATCGGCCGCCGGAAGCCAGATTCCCCGCATAGCTCATTCTCAGATACCGGCTTTCGGGTTCGACGGCCAGGGCCCGATCATAATAAGCGCGGGCCTCATTCTTGCGACCCTCCGTATCCAGGATCCCGGCGCAAACGGTCAGGGCGTCGACGTTTCGGGGGTTCAAACTCAGGACCTTGTTCATGGTCTCGAAAGCTTCCCGGGACCTGCCTGTAACCAGATGAGTATGGCCCAGACGGACCAAGACGATCTCGGAATCTGGGATCCTTGCCACGCCCTTGTTCAGGGTTTCGATGGCGCGGTCGAACTTTTTCTGTCTCGCCTGAGCAAGAGCCAGATTGACATAGCCGGCCGGAGAATCAGGGATGTCCTCCAGAACCCTGAGATAGACATTCTCGGCCTCCGCATAGTTTTCCTCGAGCTCATAAGCCTGAGCCTGTTGGATCAGCTTGAGCAAAGGGATTTTGTCCTTTGGATCAGGCAGGGACGCTCCCCGTCCGGCCGGCGCGAAATTCACGTAGCCCAGAGACCTCAGCCGTTCCTGGTCCTCGGGCTTGACGCCCGTCCGTCCGCTCGCCGAGCTGCCGCCGGCGCCCGATACGAGAAGCTCCTGCTCCAGCGTCTTCCTCAATTCGGCGGCCTTGCCGGCCGAGGACGCGATCAGGTCTTCCCGCTCCCCGGGGTCATCCCTCAGGTCATAAAGCTCGGGCCGCGGGGATTGAATGTATTTCCAGCGCCCGGAAACCAATCCGACCAGCTCCGACCAACCGAAGTTCTCCCGGGGGTAAAAGGTCTCCACCAAGCTATCCAGGTCCTTGCCGCTCTTGCCCCTGAGCCAGGGGATCAGGCTTTGTCCCGTCATGCCCGCGGTTTCGCCCTTCAGGCCGACGGTCTCCAGAATGGTCGGGGCGACGTCGATCAGCCGGACCTCGTTTTCGATGACCTGAGCCCGGGGGAAGATCGAGGGGCTATGGACGATGAGAGGGACCTTGAGGGTCTCTTCATACAGGAAGATCCCATGGCCGAGCTCCACCTTGTCGCCCAACCCTTCCCCATGGTCGCCGGCGATAACGATGATCGTCCTCTCCAGGACCCCCAGTTCCTTCAGGCGGTCTAGAACGGCGCCCACATATCGATCCATGTAGGCGATCTCGCCGTCGTAGGGATTCCCCTCGAATTCCTCTTTATACGGCGAAGGCGGGTCATAAGGCAGATGCGGGTCGAAATAATGGACCCAGCCGAAGAACCTGCTCTTTCCGTTGTTCTCCAGCCACCGGGAGAACCTGGCGAAGGTCTCCTCGGCCCGGCGCTCCGCATTCTGGGTCTTGAAGGGCGATTCCGCCCGGAACGTATCGTCATATACGTCGAAGCCCCGGTCGAGCCCGAACCGGGAATCCACCGAAAAAGAAGAGACGAAAGCCGCGGTGGAGTAGCCCTGCGCTTTCAGGATCCCGGCCAGGGTCCTTATCCCGGAAGGAAGATCGTGGCCATTATTGCGGACCCCGTGCGTCACGGGATATAGGCCGGTCATGATGGAGGCGTGAGACGGCAGGGTCAGCGGAGCCGGGCAGCAGACCCGGGTGAACCGGATGCCCTCCCGGGCCAGCCTGTCGAGGTTGGGCGTTTTAGCCGACGCATATCCATAACAGCCGAGATGGTCGGCGCGCGTCGTGTCGAGCGTAATCAGCAGGACGTTATATGAAAGCGTGCCCGGAATTTCGACCCTGCGTCTCCCGGGGCGGACGACCAAAATTAGGGCAAAAGCGCCCAGCGCCGCCGCTCTCATTCCCCACAAAAAGAATCGAGAGCGGCGGCCGTGCCTCGGGGTTTCGGCCTTTCGGGTAGCCTTCTGTTTCTTGCTCATATATACCAGAGCTTGGCGGGCGTCCGCAGGCGGCGCCGGGTCATCCTGCCGCTCTCATCTTATCATAACCTGCGTGGTCATGAGCGCGCCTTTGCCGGCGCCTTTATTCCCGTCACCATCCGGGCCCCGACCTCGGCGGCGGGTTTGGTCCGTATAGAGGTATAAAAAGAGAGCCCGTCCCCCTCTTAGGGGGGCGGGCTCCGTAGAGATCAGATCCTGCGCGCTCCGCTTAGAACGAGAATTTGAAACCCAAACGCGTGGACCAGGGTCCGAACCGGGTCTCCCACTTGCCGTATGCGGAATTCACATCGTTGGCATCCAGGATCATCTGCTTGTAGTCGCGGGCCAGAGTTCCGTCGAGGATCTGGACATTGTCCGCCCAGATTCCGTCTAGGTTGAGGTCGCGGATCTTGCTCTGGATCGTTTTGGTGTTGGTCACGTTATTGACCTGGAGGTTGATCGAGGCCCGGTATCTGTCGCCGATCCTGAAGGTGTATTCCAGGTAGAGATCGGCCCAGAAGGTGAACGGCAGTCGGCCCATGTCGCCCCGGTTCTCGATGAGCATCCACCTGTTGTTCATTTGGAGCCTGGTCGTCTCGGGGAATCCGCTCCGACCGTAACCGACGACGCCCACGGTCAGGCCGAACGGGAAGGAATAGGTCCCATAGGCCTTGAAGAAATGGGTCCTATCTTGGGGCAGGGGGCCGTCGAGGACCTTCCCCATGGCATCGTACATGATGAACCAGTCGTCATAATACAGCTCGACGTTCGGGCCGAGGCGGCCGACGCCCGCATAGTCATACCCCACTTCGTCGGTGCTGGCCAAGCCCGAATAGTTGCCTGTGATCCGGCTCCAGGTGTAATTGAAACCGCCCTGCCAGTTGTTGCTGAACCTTTTTTCCAGGGCGATATTCAGGCCGTAGTAATTCCGGGTCGCCTTCGGGGTCGGCCAGGTGTCACCGACGAACTTCCCGCCCTGGGCTTCCGGCAGGGACCAACCGTAGCCGGGGTTGACGATCCAGAAGTTCTCCGTCAGGCTCCTGACGCCCGAAACGGGATCGGTCTCCCATGCGAGCGCGCCGACGTCCTCGATCGTCCGGAG
>JALHVH010000326.1 GCA_022867105.1 Candidatus Aminicenantota bacterium | reverse complement strand
GCGACGTTCTTTCCCCTCGCCCGCTCCATAGAACCGGCCGATAAGAAGCCCGACGGGGCGACCGTGACGGGCATCGCCAGGACCAGGCCCGACTCGTGGTCCGAGCGCCAGCTCGACCAGAAGGAGGTCAAGGTCGACAAGGACAAGGACAAGCAGGGGCCGATCTCCCTGGCCGTCGTGGAGACGCTCAAGATCAAGGGGACGGAAACGAAGGACGTTCCCCAGGCGGAAAAACCCGCCGGCGAGAAGGAGGCCCGGCTGGCCGTGTTCGGCGACTCGGACTTCGCCGCCAACAGATACTACAATACTTCCGGAAACGGAAACTTCTTCCTCAACACCGTGAACTGGCTGACAGAGGAGGCCGACCTCATCTCCATTCAGCCCAGAACGTCCTCGCCGAGGACGATCCAGCTCGGCCCGTCCCAGGGCAGGCTCCTCTTCTTCGTCTCGGTCATCCTCCTGCCGCTCGGCGTCCTGGTCCTTGGGATCTTCGTCTGGCTCCGCAGGAGGTCGTTGTGAAGTTCAAGAACACGCTCATCCTGTTCGCGGTTTTCCTGGTTCTTCTCGCCGCCGTCCTTCTTTTCGAATCCAAAGGCCTCAAGAACCAGGAAAAAAAAGAGAAAGAGGCCAAACTCGTGGACGTGGCGGCGGTTGACGTCCGTAAGATGACCCTCAAGAACGAGAGCGGCGTCCTGACCTTCCAAAAAGACGAAAAGGGCGGGTGGCGGATCACGGAACCCCTGGAAGTCCAGGCCGACGACATGGAAGTCGACGGCCTGGCCGAAAGCTTCGCCAATCTCCGGATCGAACGGGTCGTGGAAGCCGAGCCGAAGGACGTCAGGACCTATGAGATCCCGAAAAGGGAGGTCACGCTGTGGATCAAGGACAAGGACCTTCCGGTCAAGGTCCTCATCGGCATGGAAAATCCCATCGACAATACCCTCTTCGCCAAGCGCGAGGATGAGAAGCGGGTCGTCCTGCTTTCGAGCTCCCTCAAGACCGGCCTGGACAAGAAGCTCTTCGACTTCCGGGCGAAAGACGTCTTCAAGTTCGAAACGGTGGACGTCCGGGCGATCAAGGTCCGGGCCGGGGACGCGGCCTGGTCGGCCTCGAAAAAGGACGACGGCTGGGAATTGACCGCGCCGATTACCGCCCTGGCCAACGGAAGCCGGCTTGACAGCCTCCTTTACGCCCTGTCCGGGCTGAAGGCGAAGGAATTCGTCTCGGAGAGAAAGTCGGACGAGGACATCAAGAATAACGGTTTGGACAAGCCGGAATACGAAATCGTTCTGTCCATGCCCGCCGGAAACAAGGAGGCTGTCCTCTCTCTCCATAAGAGCGACGACAAGGTCTATGCCGCCGGTTCCCTCTCCGATAAGATCGTCCTGGTCGATGGAACGATCCTCAACGATCTCGGGAAGAAGGCCGATGAATACCGGGAGAAGAAGACAGCCGTCTTTAACAGCTGGGAGGCGGACCGGATCTCCGTGACCAAAGGCGGCCTCACCGTCTCCGCGGTCAAGGAAAAGGTCAAGGACGAAGAGAAGTGGCGCATCGAATCGCCCGAAAAGCCCGAAGCCGACAGCTCAAAGGTCGAAACCTTCATCCGCAGGATCGAGGGTCTTGAAGCCATGGAATTCATCGACGCTCCCAAGGGCCTGACGGAATACGGCCTGGACAAATCAGAGGCCGAGGTAAGAGTGCGGATCACGGAGGGAGAGAGCAAGACCCGCGAGATCACCATCCTCGTGGGAAAAGAGGATGTTGACAAGAAGCAGGTCGTCGTGAAGAACGCCGGGCTCGGTTATCTCTTCAGGGTGGACTCCGCTTTCCTTGAGGACTTCCCCAAAGAAGCCAAGGATTGGAAGGCCGAGGTCGCGGCCGGTCCGGCCGTTAAAAAGTCCGGGGAGAAGAAATGACTTCGGCCCAAAGGCCGAATGATAGCGGCCCCGAGGCCCCCGACCCCGGGGCCGAAAGATAGCGGGGCATGATCGAAAAGAGCGCCCCCTCTCCGGGCTTCACGAAAAATCTCCTCCGCTGGTATGGGCGGCATCACAGGAATCTCCCTTGGCGCGAGACCTCGGACCCCTACCGGATCTGGATCTCGGAGGTTATGCTCCAGCAGACTACGGTCCAGTCCGTCATCCCCTACTATGAAAAGTGGCTGGCGCTCTTCCCCGACCTCGGATCGCTGGCCCGGGCGCCGCTTCGGAAGCTCCTCAAGGCCTGGCAGGGGCTCGGTTATTACGCCCGGGCGAGACACATGCGTCAAGCGGCACAGGTCCTAATCAAGCGTTATGACAGCCGGTTCCCCCGCCGGTATGAAGAGCTCAGGAAGCTCCCCGGTTTCGGCCCTTACACCACGGCCGCGGTCCTGAGCCTCGTCTTCGACCTGCCCTATCCCGTGCTCGACGCCAACGTCCGGCGCGTCGTGATGAGGCTCGCCCGGATGTGTGGAGAACCCGATCCCAGGAAGGACAAGCTCCTGATGGAATGTCTTCTCGGCTGGATCCCGCGTAAAAAGCCGGGGCTCTTCAACCAGGCGATGATGGAGTTGGGCGCGCTCGTCTGCAGACCCCGCGGCCCCCTCTGTCTCCTCTGTCCCGTCAGCGCCTTCTGCCTGGCTTATGAGGCCGGTGATCAGGAGATCATTCCCAGTCCCAAAAAAAGAAACTCAACGAAGATCGAGGCCGTCGTCGGCATCATCCGCAAGGACGGGAAATATCTCATTCAGAAACGGCCTTCCTCAGGCCTACTGGCAGACCTCTGGGAATTCCCGGGAGGGAAAAGAGAGGCCGGGGAAACTCTCGAACAAGCCCTGCGCCGCGAGGTCCGGGAAGAGCTGGGGGTCGAGGTCGCGGCGGCGCGGCCGCTTATCACCGTCCGCCATTCCTATACGCGGTTCCGGGTTAAGCTGCACGCCTATGAATGCCGCCTCAAATCGGATCCGAAGACCGATCCCATGAAACTGCGCTGGGTTTCTTTGCGGGCGCTCCTCCGATACCCCTTACCTTCCGGCAGCGCCAAGATCGTCGATCATCTTAAAATGGGG
>JALHVH010000325.1 GCA_022867105.1 Candidatus Aminicenantota bacterium | reverse complement strand
GAAGGGCTTTTCGGCGAAGGAGAATTCGAGGGTCCGGATGGCCTGGAGCTTGTCTCTCTTCTCCATCTTTTCCAGGCTCTTGACCCTCGACTGGACGAGACCGCCCAGTCTCGCCTTGGCCCGGAAACGGGTGATGAAGAGGTCCATCTCCTTCTGCTTGCGTTCGTCGTTGACGCGGGTCTTTTCGTAGACCTCTTCTTCCTGGCCGATCTGGGCGTAGTATTTGCCCGTATCCCCAGAGATCTTTCGCGCCTTCCGCCGGTGGATCCCCAGGACGTGGGTCACGACCTTGTCCATGAAGCTCCGGTCGTGGGTGATGAGCATCAGCTCGCCCGGCCATGCCAGGAGGAAACGCTCCAGCCAGCGGATGGATGTTATGTCGAGGTAGTTGTTGGGCTCATCGAGGAGGAGCATCTGGTAGTCCGCGAGAAGGACCTTGGCCAGGTTGAGCCGGACCTGGTAGCCTCCGGAAAGCTCCGACGGATGCTTGTCCTGGTCGCCCTTGTCGAAACCCAGGCCGGACAGGACCTTCTCCACCCGCCACAGTTCGGACCTTGCGTCCGCGGCCAGCCCCACGGCCGCTTCTCCGAGGACCGTTTCCGCCTTGAAGTCCAGGTGCTGTTCCACGTAACCGATCCGGTAGTTCCGGGGCATGGAGATCGACCCCGAATCCGCTTCCTCGAGTCCGGCGATCATCCGGACGAGCGTCGTCTTGCCGTGGCCGTTCCGGCCGACGACCCCGACCCGCTCCCGGCGGTTGACCTTGAAGCTGATGTTGTCGAAAAGGGATTGTTTTCCGTAGTTCTTCGATAGGTTGTCGACGACGATCATTTTTTAGTCCGATGGTTCAGGGCCTTGGGCAAATCGCTCTCCCGAACCCTCGTATTATAGCAGGTCTGTCGTCATTTTTTAGGGTAAGCCGGCGTCTCTTGGAATTTGAACGGGTTGGCCTTGATCCTTTCCAGGATGACCTCGATGGCCTTCTCGAGCTGCGGGTCACGGCCGGCCATGACGGACGCCGGGTCGTTGTCATGGTTATTATTCTTTTCATCGACAAGCCTCCTTGAAAAATCTCACAATTTCTATCACACGCTGAACGGGATGGTCAATCTTCACGTTGACCAATGGCTAAGGGAATTATCTGATATAATATCGAAGAAGACCCAGGAGACATGATCATGAAGATACCTTTCGAGATCTGGTATCCGGCCCTTTTCAAGCGTCAGTCGAGGCGAAGCTTCCTCCCCCGCCTCCCGGAGGAAGGGATCATCGCCCAGCTCGAGCGCGTCTGCCGGGAATTCAGGCCCTTCTCCGAGGTCCGAGTCGAACTCGTCAAAGACAAGCCCAAGAAGGTCTTCAAGGGGCTCATCGGCCGATATGGCAAAGTGACCGGAGCGCCTCATTATATGGCTTTTATCGGGGACATGTCCTCGCCACGCGTCCAGGAATGCGCGGGATATGTCGGGGAGGCCGTCATCCTGGAGGCCACGGCATTGGGCCTGGACAGCTGCTGGGTCGGCGGCATGTTCCGGCCGAAAGCCGCCGCGGCCCATTTTCCCATCGGGGACGGAGAGAAGGTCCTTTCGGTGACTCCTGTCGGTTATGCCGAGGTGTCCTACAACGCCACCGAAAGACTCCTCAAGGGATTCGCCAAGTCGGAGAAGCGGAGGTCCCTCAAGCAGCTCATCATCCACGGCCACATTCACTCCCCCTGGGTCGAGAAGGCCCTGGAAGCGGCCCGGCTCGCGCCGTCGGCCGCCAACAGACAGCCCTGGAGGTTCAGCATCGGGGACAACTCCGTCACGGTCTCCATGGAGGCGGCGAGGGACAGCTCTTTCATCTCCCGGCGCCTGGACTGCGGCATCGCCATGCTCCACATCGAGCTCGGCGCCCTCGCCGCCGGCGTCACGGGGAGATGGGAATTCCTCGATAATCCCGGCGTCGCGAAATTTGCGGTATAGACATCCAGGACCGACTCCATTATAATGACGGCTCCATCGGGGAGTAGCGCAGCATGGTAGCGCACAGCGTTCGGGACGCTGGGGCCGTGGGTTCAAGTCCCACCTCCCCGATTCGATTTCCTTCATGTTCATCAGGGATCTGAAAACCAGCGAAAACTTCGTTTCCGGGGACAGGGCCGTCCTCCGCGAACTCCTCCATCCCGGGAAATCTCCGCTCGCCCTCCGCTACAGCCTGGCCCATGCCTTTGTCAAGCCCGGCAAGAAGACCCTCCCCCATCGCCTCAAGACGTCCGAGGTCTATTACGTCCTCTCCGGGTCCGGGACGATGCATATCGACAGGGAGACCGCGAGGGTGCGGTCAGGCCAGGCGGTTTACATCCCCCCAGGGTCCGTCCAGTTCATCGAGAACACGGGACGTTCCAATCTGGCCTTTCTCTGTATCGTAGACCCGGCCTGGCGCCCGGAGGACGAAGAGGTCCTTTAGTCGTTTCCAGGGGACTTCCTCGTTAAAAAACTTATGCAAAAATCCCATGCGAAAGAGAGCCCCCCGTTCAGTCAAAGGGCCTTTGGACTCATCAAGCGGCTGAGCTGGAAGCAGACCTTCGCGGCGCTTCAATACCCTAACTACCGGCTTTGGTTCTGGGGACAGTTGATCTCACTTTTCGGCTCCTGGATGCAGATCACCGCCCAGGGCTTCCTGATTTATCAGCTCACAAAATCACCCGCATATTTGGGCTTGGTTGGGTTTGTTGCAGGTCTGCCGACTTGGATCTTCATGCTCTACGCCGGCGTCGTCGCCGACCGCGTGCCTCGCCGCAGGCTCCTCATCATCACCCAGGCCGCCATGTTGGCCCTGGCCTTCATCCTCGCCGGTTTGACATTTGGACGCTTGGTTCAGCCTTGGCATATCCTCGTTCTGGCTTTCGGGATGGGTGTCGCCAACGCGTTCGATGCCCCGGCACGGCAGGCCTTCGTCCTGGAGATGGTCGAGCCGGAAGACATGACCAATGCCATCGCCCTGAACGCGGCCATGTTCAACTCGGCCACCGCCCTTGGTCCCGCCGTCGCCGGCGTGACCTACGCTCTCTTCGGGCCGGGCTGGTGTTTCACCATCAATGGGATCTCCTTCATCGCCGTCATCATCGCCCTAGCCCTGATGAAGCTCAGACCCTTCATCCCCAAAGCGCAGATGAACTCCGTTCTCCAGGACTTCAAGGAGGGACTGCGCTACGTGGCTTCCCACAGGATGATCCGGACCATCATCATGACGGTCGGAGCTGTTACCCTGTTCGGCTTCGCCTACGCCACCTTGATGCCTGCCTGGGCTGTCAAGGTCCTTGGGGGAGATTCGACGACAAACGGTTTCCTGCTGTCCGCTCGGGGCGTCGGCGCCTTGATCGGGGCCCTCCTAATAGCGTCGCTTGGCCGTTTCAAATTCAGAGGCAGGCTCCTGACGTTCGGCACGCTGGCCTTTCCCTTATTCGTCATCCTCTTTGCCTTCGTCCGCTGGCTCCCGCTCTCTCTTCTGATCCTCATCGCGGCCGGCATGTCCCATATCCTCATCTTCAATCTCTGCAATTCGCTCGTCCAGTCGTTCTCCCCGGACGAACTGCGGGGCCGGATCATGAGCATCTACAGCTTCGTTTTTTTCGGCATTATGCCCGTAGGCGCCCTTTGGATCGGCGGCGCCGCCGAGAAGTTCGGCGAGCCGGCTGCTGTCATCATCGGGGGTTCCATTTCCTTGCTTTTCGCCCTGGCCGTTTTTTTCTCCGTTCCCAAGCTCCGTAAGCTGGCCTGATGAGCGCCGGCCGCCCGCCGGGACCTCGGGTTTCGATTTTCACGGCCGCCGTTTCCGGAATGTAAAGATTCGAGGCGCTAGATTCCCCGATCTCCCCTTCATAATCGGTGACCACCCGGGCCTCCCTTTTTAAAGCTATTTCCTGGGTGTTGTCGGTTGAATGGCCATCGACCACCATGATGTCTTAGACTAAAGGTCGGCAGCTCCTTCTTTTTATGTTCCGATAATTTTATAAAGGCGCACAGGAAGTTTGTTGATGGTATAGGTCTTGATGAGGATCGCCCGCTCCATGATTTCCGGATATTTTTTTATTAAAAAGCGTATTTCCTCCTGGTGGTTCCCATCCCAAAGGAACAGATGGGTAACGGGATATTTGACAAACGTGTTTTCGTAATTGAACCAATTGTTCCCTAAAACAAGGGAACGGTGTCGGTTTTCAATCGTGGCCAAAGGGGCCCAAAGCCCGGCAATAAGGACCTCCCCCCGTAGCGTTCGCAGGGCACGGGAAGTATTCCGAACGGTGTAGTCCGGCGATCGGACCCAGCGGGAGTAGTGAGCGCCTTGAATCATCAGGCTGAAACCGATGAGCCCCGCCACCGCAGAACGGAGAAACAGACGGGTGCGCCAATCCCGAATTGATCCGGCCGTCGCCAGGCCCAGGAGGCTCGGCTTCATCCACGAAACCAGCATAATAACGGAAACCAGGCTGAAAAGGACCAAGGTATCCACTGCCAACTTTTTATACCCCAGAGAAGACTGACCCACAAAAAAAATCCAGAGCATAAAAAGCCAGCCCTTCGTTAGGACCGGCTTCAGGTTGAAATTCCCCGAATCCGACCAATTCCAGATCTTAGAAAGAAGCAAGGCCGCGAGGATGATCAAGGGCAGGAGGAGGGGCACGTAATAGCGCAAAGGACGGTAATTGAGGCCGTTTATGGCCAGATATCCCCCCAACAGCCACAAGGAAAGAAAAACCTCCAAGGGTTTGATTTTTTTCCAGTCTTTCCAAAGGGTCAGGAAAAGCCAGGGAATAAAGGAGAGTCCGACCAAAAGCTCGACCGGCGACACGGAAAAATATTTCAAGAGCTGCGGGGAAGTCACGTGGCTCCAATATTGGCCTAGATTCTTGGGCATCGCCAGGCGAAACCAACTCCGCATGACGGAGTCAAAGCGCCCTTGGTTGGGTAGGAAAAAGAACCCGTACCAAGCAAAGTAAGAAAGGCCTAGCCCGCTTATAAAGAAACCTAAGGATTGGATTCCTTTTTTGAGGCCCCCGGCCTCTCGGAGCCTTGGCAGGATGGACCAAACGAGGGACAGAGCGGCGGCCAGGATAAAATACAGGGCCGTAGCCTTGGTGGCATAACAGATAAAGGCGCTGACTCCGGCTAGAAAAAAACAGGGGGGCTTTTCCAAACCCCGATGCCAGAGGTACAGGGTCAACAGCATAGGGAAAACCAAGAAGGTATCGTTTAACCCGATCCGGTTGTACATCAAAAAGAGATAGTTAAAGCCCAAGAGCCCCACAGCCAGTAAGGCCGTCGGCCGATCCCGGTCACGACGAAGCGTGAAGAAAAGCAGCCAGAAACCCAGAAAAAGAAGGAAAATATTGACCAGCCGAAGCGGGATCAGACCTATGCCCAAAACAGAAAAAAAGGCATATTCCATCAGGGTCAGAAAGGGGCTATAAATCAAGGGATTCCATTCGTCGCTGATCCAT
>JALHVH010000324.1 GCA_022867105.1 Candidatus Aminicenantota bacterium | reverse complement strand
GCCTTGCCCACCCAGGAGATCGTCTTCCCCACGGAGACGAAATACCGCTACTCCAACCTGGCCCTGGCCCTCGCGGGCGAGGTCGTCGCGTCCGCTTCCGGGGAGACCTATGAAGCCTACGTTCAAGAGCGCATCCTCGAGCCCCTCGGAATGACCGACACTTCCGTGAACCTGTCCCCGGATGACCGGATGCGGCTCGCCGCCGCCTACAGCCGGCGCCTTCCGGACGGGACGCGGCGCATCCTGCCCTTCACGGACTCCCGGGGCCTGACGCCGGCGGCCAATATGTCTTCGACGGTGGAGGACCTGGCCAGGTTCATTTCCCTTCAGTTCCAGGATGAGAAAGTCGGCGGGAAACAGGTCCTCAAGGGGAGCACTTTGCGGGAGATGCACCGGGTCCACTGGCTCTTTCCGAGCTGGAAGAGCGGCCGGGGGCTGGGCTGGAGCGTCCGGCAGTTCGGGGGCAAAACGCTCGTCGGCCATTCGGGTTGGGTGGCCGGTTATCAAACGCAGATCGGCTTCATCGTCGAAGACAGGATCGGCGTCATCGTGCTGACGAACGCCGACGACGGCAGCCCCATAACCTATCTGGAGCAGGCGTTCAACCTTGTCGGGCCGGTCCTTCTTAAGGCGGCGGCCCCTTCACCCAAGTCTTCGCCCCCCGACCCGGCCTGGAACGCCTACCTCGGACTTTATTCAGACCCCACCTTCTGGGACGTCGAGGTCATGCTCCTCGACGGCAAGCTCTACCTCTACAACCACGACTATCCGCCCGAAGAGAACGCCCGGGGGGCCCTGGTCGAGCTCGATCCCGAAGGTCCACACACCTTCCGAATGACGGGCGAGGACGCGACCGGCGACCTCGTCGTTTTCGAGATGGGCCCGAACGGCAAGGTCCAACGGGTCAAGGTCGGCGAGAACTATATTTTCCCGAAAAAATAGAGTTTATTGCGACGGGTGGGTCCATTTGACGCCGACCCGGAACGAATATTTCCTCGGGTTTCGGGAATAGCCGGGCGGCCCGCCCGATTCTATGTCCATGGATTCCAAGGCGCCGTTCAGGCGAGCAGCCTTCCGACCTCCTCCACGGCGCTGGCTGCGTCCGGGGCGTATCCTTCGGCGTGGATCTGGTCGGCATAATCCCTGGTCACCGGCGCGCCGCCGATGATGACGGGAACCCTGAGCCCGGCCGCCCGGACGGCCTCCACGATCCCTTTCATCCCGGCCATGGTCGTCGTGAGGAGGGCCGAAAGGGCGACGACGCCGGCGTTGTGGACCTTGGCAGCCTCGACGAACCTCTCGGCGGAAACATCGATGCCCAGGTCCACGATCTTGTAGCCGGAGCCGCGGAGCATCATGGCGACGAGGTTCTTACCGATGTCATGGAGGTCGCCTTTGGCGGTCCCGATAATGACGACACCCTTGGGCTGGACCTTGTCCTTGATCAGACAAGGCTCCAGCCTGGCCAGGCCGGCGTTCATGGCCCGGGCGGCCACCAGGACCTCGGGGATGAAGACCTCGTTCCTCTTGAACAACTCGCCGAGCGTTTCCATGCCTTTGATCAGCCCTTCGTTGAGGATCCTGGCGGCGGGAAGGCCGGACGCCAGGGCCTTGTCCACGAGCGCCTCAACCTCGGCCTTCTTTCCCTTCAACAAGGCCTCTTGCATTTCCTGGAACATCCTTGTCTCCTCGTGTCTCCAAGTTTTCAATATCACACAATAAACGTTCGGCATTGTCAAGCGACCCAAAATTGCCGATAGGACGTGAATCGGAATACCAGGTATCGCCCGAAGTCGGCGGCGTCCCGTCGTTCGGGCCCGACGCCGCTCGGAACGGATTCCGACGGAAAAGATAGCCAACGGCCACCGACTTCTGATATGATGGGAGAATCCGGATGGGACAGGGGCGGCAACGACATGAGACCCTTCAAGATCGGGATCGAGAGCTGCAGTCTCGAACCCCTCGCCCTTTCGCCGTTCGAGCTCCTCGACTGGGCCATCATCAACGACATCGACGGCGTCCAGTTTTCCGAAATGGCCCCGGGCCAGTCCCTCGACAGGGCATTTCTCAGCGAGCTCTCCGCGTACGCCGGGGAGAACCACATCTTTCTGGAATGGGGCGGCGGCGAACACATCCCTCTCGACACGGTCACGGGAAAGCCCAAGGACATCTTTGCCATCAACAAGAAGGTCGCCGAGCAGGCGCGCGCGTTGGGTGCCACGACGGTCCGGTCCTCGTCGGGAGGCCCGATGCGATGGGACGCAAAATCCCTGCCCAGGGAAGATATCCTTCGCCTGACGGCCAAGGGCCTGAATGAACAGAAAAAGATGCTCCATGACCTCGGCGTCCTCCTCGCCCTTGAAACCCGCTTCGATTTCACGACATTCGAGTTCCTGCGCCTCTTTGACATGTGCGGCGTCAGGCCGGGGGAGTGTTTCGGCATCTGTCTGGACACCATGAACCTTCTGACCATGCTCGAGGACCCCGTGGCCGCGACGGAGCGCGTCCTGCCTTGGGTCGTGACGACCCACGTCAAGGACGGCGCCCTTCTTATCACAGGCGACGGGTTCGTCACGTTCCCGACGGAAACCGGGACCGGCATCGTGGACCTGGCCGCCGTCTTCGAGCGTCTCTCGACACTCAAGACTCCGGTCAACCTCTGCCTGGAGGACCACGGGGGCGATTTCCCGGTCCCCCTCTTCGACCCCGCTTTCCTCGCCCGGTTCCCAGACCTCACGGCCGTGGAGCTGGCGGCGCTCGTGAAGCTCTCCCAAAAGAGTCAGGATCTCCTGGACGAAGGCCGGATCGCCATCCTCGACCGGGAACGATGGCCCGAGCATTGCGAGCGCCGTGTAAAAAGGGGCCTCAGGGCCGTCAGGAGGATCATCGAAGAGGGCCGAATGTAACCGCTCACGGCCCGTCACGAACGGTCCGGCCCCGCCGACCGTTTTTGCGTTTGACGTTTCATGGCCCGCTCCTTATAATTTGACCGGAACAAGGAGAACGCCATGTCCTCTATCAAAGGTCGAAAAGGCAGCATCGGTATCCTGACCGGCGGAGGCGACGTCCCTGGCCTTAACCCGGCCATCCGGGCCGTGACCATCCGCGCCCTCCACGAGGGCTATCAGGTCATCGGCATCCGCCGCGGCTGGGCAGGGCTCATCGAGATCCAAAGGGACAAGGATGCGCCGAACCACGATCACTACCAGGTCCTCACGGAGGAGATCGTGAACAAGGTGGGACGCACGGGCGGCACCTTCCTCCACACCTCGCGCACCCGTCCGAGCGCCGTTCCGGACGTCAACATCCCGGAACACCTGCGGGACGTCTGCCGGGCCAAGACGAACGACCTCACCGAGGAGGTCCTCAAGAACCTGGAATTTCTGGGGATCGACTATCTCATTCCCATCGGCGGCGACGACACGTTGAGCTACGGCGTCCACCTCCACCAGAAAGGCGTCAAGGTCATCGCCATCCCCAAGACCATGGACAACGATGTTCCCGGAACGGACTACTGCATCGGCTTTTCGACCTGCGTCACCCGCACCATCGAGATGACCCACGCGTTGCGGACCACGGCGGGCTCGCACGAGCGCTTCCTGGTCATCGAGGTCTTCGGCCGCTACGCGGGGTTCACGGCCCTTCTGCCGACCATGGCCGGCGCGGCCAACCGCTGTCTCATTCCCGAGTCCAAGTTCCATATCGAGCACCTCTGCGAACTTCTGACCGCGGACCGCTCCACCAACCCGAGCCTGTATTCCGTCGCCATCATCTCCGAGGGTGCGATGTACGAAGGCGGCGGCATGGTCTTCGAGAGCGAAGAGAAGGATATGTTCGGCCATAAGAAGCTGGGAGGGATCGGGGACCGGGTCTCCCACGACCTGAAAGAGCTGTCGCCGAGGTTCAACAAGGGCCGCCGGATCAACGTCATCAATCAGCGGTTGAGCTATCTCGTCCGCTGCGGCGACCCCGACGCCATCGACTCCATCGTTCCCATGGCCTTCGGGAACCTGGCCCTGGACCTGGTCATGGACAACCGGACCGGCCGGATGGTCTGCCTGCGCAACGGGATCTATGACAACGTCCCCATCGAGGTCGTGACCAGCACCAAGAAGGTCATCGACGTGGACAAATACTACGACAAAGACCGGCTCAGGCCGCTCTTCAAGAGTTTCAGCCAGAAGCCGTTCTTCATCATGACCAGCGACTTTTAAGAGGGGCGGGCGAACGCATGAAAAGATTTCTCTTCTGGACGCTGGCCGTCATCATCACCGCGGCTTCGGCCGTTTATCAACGGATGACGGGTCCGACCTCTCCCGTGCGCGGGAAGGCGCTCGTGGGAAGCGAGACGGTCCGTTTCCGCCTGCCGCGGAGTGCCGAGACCGTCAGGAACTGCGAGATCGCCCTCACGGTCACAGCTCCCGACCTGACCGGGCATGTGTCCTACAAGCGGTTCAAAACCGATGACCCCTGGACCGAGGTCGCGTTCGAACGGAAAGGCGATACGCTTGTCGCCGGCCTTCCCAAACAGCCCGCCGCGGGCAAGCTCGCCT
>JALHVH010000323.1 GCA_022867105.1 Candidatus Aminicenantota bacterium | reverse complement strand
CTTTTCCGCGGGCATTTCCTCCATGCCCATGAACCTGGCCATCATGGTGTCGTCGACGTCGCAGAGGGCGGCGATGTTCTCGGTGCTGACGCTCAGGATGTCCGACGAGCCCTTGCCCCAAACGCCGACGCAGCCGATATTCAGGGTGTCGCTCGGCGCCTGGTAGCCCCTGCCGCCCAGGACGCGCCTGGGGACGATCATCAATCCGGCCGCGGCCGCCGCGGTCTTGCCCATGAATTCTCTCCGCGATAATAATTTCATGATTCTCCTCTCTTCATCTTTCCATTTTCGCCCGGACGGACTTGGAACATACTATATATACACCAAGCTTCCAGAGTCAACTTATGTTCGTTTCTTGTAAGCATCTCTTTTCGTGTGAGAAGGAATTCAGGCTCCGGGCATCGCCCCTGCGCCATTGTCTATATCACACAAAAAGAGATGCTTCCTCGTTTCTATCAAGGAGATTATGAAGTGAATCCTGCCTCCCAAAATTGCCGATAGGATTCTTGCTTCCGGCTTACGTCCTATCGACAATTTTGGCCGCTTGCCGCGGTCCTGGGGATGGACGGGACGGATACCGTATCTATTTGATTTCGCGGAGATAGATGTCCTTGAAATCGAGCGGTGTCGAGTGCGCCTGGAGCTCGATCTGCCCGGTCGCGTAGATCGGCCTGCTGCGCTCCCAGTAATTCTCCATGATGACGCCGTTCGTGACCAGAACGTCATTGAGGTAAACCGTGACGCGCTCGCCGGCCACCAGGATGTGGAACGTGTTCCAGGAGCCGACCGGGTTGTCGGCCGGGACGAGCGGCTTTGACGGCCCTATCTGATTGTTGTAGAGCCCTCCCGATCCCTCCGGTCCCTTGGCCGGGTCCCAGATCTGGACCTGGGGCGACCCCCGGAGGTAGATGCCGCTATCGCCGCCGGGCCCGATCTTCCAGTCCACGAAGAGCTCGAAATCTCCGTAATCCCGCGTCGTGCAGAGACTCTGGCCCTTTCCGTCGAAGACAAGGACGCCGTCCAGGACCTTCCAATGAAGGCGCATGTCCTCGTCGGCCTTTTGCCCGGCCGCGCGGAGCTCAACCGGAGACATTTTGGCCCGTTTGACCGGGTCTTCCACAAGTCCTTTCCAGCCGAGCAGGTCTTCGTCGTTGAAAAGGGGAACAAAACCTTCCTCAGCGAGGATATCGGTGGCCCGGCGCTCGACCTGTTCCCGGAACCATTCGTCCTCGAGGAACGCCTCGGTTTTTTTGAGTCGGCGGGCCGTCTCGACTCCGGCGAGGCCCTTGTCGCCCGGCATGGGCATGGCTATCCGGGCGGCCGCTTCGGCGGCCTTGGCCCTGAAAAGCGGATCAGAAAGCAGGAGCAACGCCGTCCGGAAGGATTCTCCCGTCCTGACGTTCGCGAGTCCGGCGACGACGATATTCTTCTCGTTCGTTTCTCTCGCGGCCTCCAGAACGTCCTTCAGGGAGCCGAGCTTTTGGTCCGCGGGCATCCCGGAAGCGTTCACGAGCCGGACATATCCTTCAACTGCCAGATAGCTGTACTTGCGGTCGTCGGCCGTCCGGACGATGTCGAGCAGGGCTTCCGAGGCGCCCATGTCCGGCCAGTTAGAAAGGGCATAGACCGCGGCGGTTTGGGTCCGAGGGTCTGGGCTCTTCGTTTCCGCGACAACGGCCTGCAGGGCCTTCGCGCCACCGATCCTTGCCAGCACCCGGACGAGGTCGGCCCGCCGCGCTCCCTTTTCCTTTCCGAGAGCGGCCAGGATGAGATCGGCGCGTTTTTCCGGGCCTGGGATCCGGCTGGCGGCGGCCGCAAGCGCGTTCTGAAGGGGCAGGGCTTCAGCCGGCGAGGAGGCCCCGACGAGGAGGTCGATCGTCCGCGGCAGGTCGTCCCCCCGGACGACGTTCTCGAGCGCGGCCAGGGCCGCGGGACGAACGACCTCGTTCCCGTCCTTGACCGCCTCCCAGATAAGGTCCGCGTGCTCGCGGGCCTGCCTGGCGGCCAGGACCTCGATCAACGCTTTTTTGGCGGGGGGAGGGGCATCCGCGAACGCCCCCGCCGCCAGGGTCACGGCCAATTCGCCGGGGGCGCCCAGGAGCGCAAGCTTGACCGAAGCGATCTCTTCGTCGTCCCCGGCCGAGAGGAGCGGCATCAGGTTCGGGAGCGCTTCGCGGCCGCCGAGTTTGAAGACGGCCGGGATGGCCGTCAGGCGGACGGCTTTCTCCCCGTCCTTGAGATTTTCCAGGAGGAGAGGCAGGGCGGTCTTGTCTCCCCGTTCGCCCAGCATGTCGATGATGTCGGCCCTGGCTTCAGGCGGAACCTCGGAGATCCGGTCAAGCCATTTTCCGGTGGCCTCTTGTCCCGGGATCCGGGCCGCCAGCTCCAGGGCGCGGCCGCGGTATTGTCGGTCGGGAGAATCCATGGCCCGGACAAGATCGTCCATGGCGTCCTTCCCGATCGTTTCGACGAGGAGCGACAGGGCTTCCGAACGGACCGGGCTCTCCTGAGAAGCGGCAAGCTTTTCGATCATATTCCGGCAGATCAGGACGCACGCGTCCTTTTGGCCGGCCTCGGCTTGTCGCCGGGCGAAGAGGAGATAGCGGGAAGCCGCCTTGGCCCTTTCGACAACCGAGGACACGATGGGGATCGTGCTCAGGGCGTTTTCGGCCCTCCGATCGCCGATAGCAGCCAGGGCCTGAAGGGCCGCTTCGCGGAGGCCGTCGTCCCGGGTATCCGCGAGAGGCAGGAGGCTCTCTACGGCAGCCCGGCTTCCGAGGTCGCCCAGAGCTTTGATGATGGCAATCCGATTCATCCCCGTTGACGGGCCGAGGGACATGAACAGGGCTTTTTCGGCTCCAGGGGTCCGAATGGTCAGGAGGGCCCGCGTCGCGGGCTCGCCCAGTCTTGGGTCCTTGACGTATCTTGCGAGAGACTTGACGGCCTCTCCTTTCCCTGCGATCTGCACTTGGCTGATGATGAAGGCCTTGACGTCCGCGTCCGGCGCTTTGTCGAGGGCGGCGAGGAGGGCGCCGACATAGAGAAGTCTTTCCTTTTCGGCGCCTCCGGGACGGCTGACATGGAGCGACAGGCCGTCGACGGCATAACGGGCGCTCGCGTCCGGGGCTTTCCCGGGACCGGCCAGCCTGCGGCAGACCTCCAGGACGCCTTCGCGGCCGAGGGACAGGAGTCGAGCGGCCAAACCGTCCATTTCGGCGGCGCTCCGGGCGGGAACCTTGTCCAGGATATTCGTCACTTTGAGCTGGAGCGGCGTCCGGTCATCCACGGCCGCAGCGGCCGGAGGCGCCAAACGAAGAACCGGAAGGGCCGCCAGGACCGCGAAGATCGACAGGGCCCGCCGGACGAATAGCGATCTAGGGCTGTTTCTCATGGTTTCCATGGGGAGCGCATGGGCTCGTCGATGAACCGGTTGGCCCCTTCGTCGCCGATGAAGATCTGCTTTTCCGGGTCGAAGCGAAGGGGCCGGCCCAGGCGGACGGCGATCTTGCCCAGGTTGACGAGGGTGCAGGAGCGGTGGCCGTTCTCTTCGTTCAGGGCGAATTTCCGCCGCGTTCGCACGGCCCGCGCGAAGTCCGTGACTTGCGGCTCCGGGTCGGGGAGGGAGGCCAGCTTTTCCCGGATGTCCGGGACGTCGGACCTGAACCCGCGCCAGAGTTTGCCTTCGGGGCCTTCTAGGAAAGGCGCATTGAAGTCGCGGTTCTCGCTGTCGAGGACGATCTCGCAGCCGTCGGAATATCGCATCCGGATGCGGCGCCAGCTCCCGCAGGCGTCCGGGTGCTGCTCCGGGGCGTCGGCCTCGATCTCGACCGGGCTCGTCCGGTCCTTATCCAGGAAATATTGGACCGGGTCAAGGTAATGCATGCCCATGTCGCCCAGCCCGCCGCCGTCATAGTCCCAGTAGCCGCGAAAGGTCCGGTGAACGCGGTGCGGATGGTAGGGCTTCCACGGCGCGGGCCCGAGCCAGAAGTCGTAATCCAGCTCCGGGGGCACCGGGTGGGGCGGCAGGTAGGTCTTGCCGCTCCAGTTGAACTTCCAATCGAAGCCCGTGACGCCGCTCACGGTCACCTTGAGCGGCCAGCCGAAAAGGCCGTTGACGACGGCTTTTTTGACGGGCGCGGTGGTCGTCCCGAAGCCGTAAAAATCGTCCTCGAAGCGGAACCAGGTGTTGACACGGAAGATCCGACCGCGGCGTTGGACCGCCTCGACGACCCTCCGGCCCTCGCCGATCGTCCGTGTCATCGGCTTCTCGCACCAGACGTCCTTCCCGGCCTCGGCCGCGGCGGCTGAGATCAAGGCGTGCCAGTGCGGAGGAGTGGCGACGTGGACGATGTCGATGTCGGGACGCCCGAGGACTTCCCGGAAGTCCTTGTAGCCTTTAACGCCGGGGCCGCCGATCTCGAGCGCTTCCTTGAGATGGCCGGCGTCCACATCACAGACGGCGAGGAGCCGCGAGCCCTCGTAAGTGAGGTGGGTTTTGCCCATGCCTCCGACGCCGATGACGGCCTTGGTCAGTTCGTCCGAAGGCGCCGTGTATCCCTGGCCTCCGAGGACGAAGCGGGGGACGATGGCGAAGCCGGCCGCCGCGCCGACGGCCGTCTTGATGAAGTCGCGCCGGGCGATCGGCGATCTCTTGGTCACGCCTGAATCATATAAAAATTAAATTGGGGACACAATACCAATTTCCGAATTACAAAACTTCCCCCCGGATTCTTGCCAGAAAAATGATTTCGGAAACGGGTATCGTGTCCCCTTTTTTCAATCGATGACCTTGCCGGAGAGGATCAGGATCAAACCCTTGTCGCCCCCGTCCAGCTTGGAAACGCCGACCACGGTCTTCTCACCGGACTTCATCGTGAGCTGGGTTTCGATGAG
>JALHVH010000322.1 GCA_022867105.1 Candidatus Aminicenantota bacterium | reverse complement strand
GGGCTCTAGGCCGACGGCTGAAACTGGAAGGGATCGAGACCCCTTTCCTTCGCCTAAAGCAGACCGTAAACTATGCGAGCCTCGTCGAGGCCAAGGAGGAGGTCGCCGAGGTCGGGAGGCTCATCCAAAAAAAGGGGTTCCTGCCCCAATTGACGCCCTTCGTCTGCGGCTTCATGGGCTACGGGCACGTTTCCCAGGGGGCGCAGGAGATGTTCGACCTCCTTCCGTCCGAGGAGGTTTCGCCCCGGGACCTGCCGGGGCTGTTCAAGAACGGAAGGCCCGCGGCGAGGGGGCTCTACAAGGTCGTCTTCAAGGAAGAGGACATGGTCAGGCCCATCGATCCCGGGAGGGCGTTCGATCTCCAGGACTATTATAACAATCCGCAGAACTACGCTCCTGTGATGGAGAGGCATCTCCCATACTTGACCGTGATCATTGTCGGTATTTATTGGACGTCGAAGTTCCCGAAGTTCATTACCAAGCCGTTCCTCCGGAAGTTTTATGGGGGGGAGGGCACCCCCCGCCTGAGGGTCATCGGCGACATCACCTGTGACATCGACGGCTCGGTGGAATGCACGGTCAAGGCCACCGACTCCGAGAACCCGGTCTACGTCTTCGATGCCGAGAACGACAGGGCCCTAACAGGTATCGAAGGGAAAGGCCCCGTCGTCATGGCCGTCTACAACCTTCCGGCTGAACTGCCGCTCGAGTCGTCGACGTACTTCAGCGGCGGCCTCAAAAAATACGTCCCGGCCATCGTGGCGGCCGATTTCCGCGGCGAGTTCAGCCGTTGCGGGCTGCCCCCCGAGGTGAAAAAAGCAGTCATCCTCTACCGGGGGAAGCTGACCCCGGCCTATGAGTACCTCAGTAAATTCGTTTATTAAAATGGAGAAAGAGGACCAACCATGAAAAGGATCTTTGTCGCGGGCGCCGGGCTTGTCGCCCGGCCTCTCGTGAAATACCTCCTGGACCAGCCCGAGTTCCTGGTCGAAGTGGCGGACGTGGAACCCGGGAGGGCTGAAAAGATCGTCGGGGGACACCCGCGTGGGATGGCCGTTAAGATCGACATCCAGGACGAGGCGTTGCTGGCTGCCAAGATCGCCGGTGCCGACCTCACGATCAGCATGCTCCCATTTACATTTCATCCGATGCTCGGCAGGATTTGTGTCGCCCACGGCAAGCCCATGGTCACGGCTTCCTACGTCAGCCCTGCCATGAAAGCTCTGGACGAGGATGCCAGGCGGAAAGGCGTCATTCTCCTGAACGAGCTCGGCCTCGACCCGGGCATCGACCATATGGAAGCGATGCGGGTCATCCACGGCATCAAGGCCGAGGGAGGGCGGGTCGTCAGTTTCATTTCTTACTGCGGGGGCCTGCCGGCCCTTGAGGCGAACACTAATCCCTTCGGCTACAAGTTCTCCTGGAGTCCCAAGGGCGTGCTTCTGGCCGGCAAGAACTCGGCCCGCTTCCTCGAGGACGGGAAGATCGTCCTCATCCCGTCGGAGAAGCTCTTCGAGAGCTTCAAGATCTTCCCGGTTCCCGGCCTGGGGGATTTCGAGGCCTACCCGAACCGCGACTCCGTTCCCTATGCCGAAGCCTACGGCATTCCGGAGACGAAGACCATGCTCCGCGGCACCCTGAGGTACCCCGGCTGGTGCCTGACCATGAAGAAGATCAGGGACCTGGGGCTCCTTGACCAGACGGAAAGGGACTTCTCGGGGATGACCTATGCCGGTTTCTTGAAGGAACTTGCCCACGCGGCCCCCGGGGAGGACTTGAAGGGGGCGCTCGCCCGCGCGTTGAACCTGGAGCCGGGGTCAGCGGTGATCGGGAACATGACCTGGCTGGGACTCCTCGGCGAGGAACCGATCCGGGCCGGCAAGAGCACGGCACTCGACGTCCTTGCGGGACTCATGATCGAGAAGCTCCAATACGCGGAAGGGGAGAGGGATATGATCATCCTTCAGCACATGTTCCTGGCCGCCCGGCCGGACGGGGCGAAGGAGAAGATCACCTCGACCCTGATCGATTATGGCGTCCCCTATGGGGATTCGTCCATGTCCAGAACGGTCGGGCTGCCTGCGGCCATCGGCGCCCGCTTCATATTGGAGGGGAAGATCAGGCTGACGGGCGTTCGGACGCCGATCGATCCGGAGATCTACGGGCCCATCCTTGATGAGCTGAAGAACCACGGAGTCGAATTCAAGGAAGAACGAACGACGTTATAAACGCCTGTTCGGAGGACGAACATGAAGCGAAAGCCTTTCGTCGCCGGACAATTCTATCCGGGTGGGGCGGCGGAGCTAAGGGCGATGATCAGGGGTATGATCGACCCCCGGGCCCGTAAAGAAAAGGCGATCGCCGTCGTCTCCCCCCACGCGGGTTATGTCTATTCGGGCCCGGTGGCGGGCGCGGTCTTCTCCTCCGTCGTGCTCCCGCGGACATGCGTCATCCTGGGGCCTGCCCATCGGGAGATCGCCCCCGTGTTCGCCATCCAGAGGTCAGGTTCATGGACGACGCCTCTAGGTGAAGTGCTCGTCGAGACGGACCTTGCCGACGCGATCATGAGATCCGCTCCTCTCGTCAAGGAGGACGCGGGCGCCCACCTCCACGAGCACTCCCTTGAGGTCCAGGTTCCGTTCCTCCAGTTTTTCAGGGAGGACATCGCCATTGTCCCTGTTTGTGTCTCTTACGAAGCTTCCTATGAGGACCTTGCCGGGCTTGGGAAAGCCCTGGCGGAGGCGATCGGGGGATTCGGCAGCGATGTCCTTATCGTGGCCAGCACGGACATGAGCCATTACATCAGCCGGGAAGCGGCGGAGAAGAAGGACAACCAGGCCATCGACAGGGTCCTGGCACTCGACGCCGAAGGCCTCTACCGGACGGTCGTCCGCGAGAATATCAGCATGTGCGGCTTTCAGCCGGTCACCGCCGCCCTGGCCGCCGCGAAGGATCTCGGTGCCTTGAAGGCCGAGCTCATCCGCTACCAAACCTCCGGAGACGTGACGGGGGATTACCGCGAGGTCGTCGGATATGCCGGGATAAGAATAACAGGTTCATCCGACATTATTATGGGTAACGGGATAAAGATTTAAGCCGCCGCGGTGATGCGGATCTGGATCCCATAAGCGCGGACTTCGCGGCCCTAGCCGCCTTTCCTCAAAACACTTGCTTTTTGGCATCCAAACAGTCAATATGGTTTCAGACAGCAAAGTTCTTATGTGCCTCCATAAAGGCCATATGATTTCTAAAAGCAGTTTCTGACTTCGTCGATTTTGAACGTCGAAGAAATATGATTTATTGCCTTGATCTCGAATCAGCGGAGTTTTCTGGTATCGCCGGTCAAGCGGGATGCCGGACATGAGGAAAATCTCATGAGGAAAAAAAGTGAGCAAGCAACCAAGGGCCCAGGACGTCCCCGGCGGGCCGCCTCGAAAAAACCCGCCGAAACCGAGCGCAGGCAGGCGGAGGAAGCGCTGCAATTTATGCGGATTTCACTCGACAATGCAACCGACACGATGGCGTGCATAGGTCGCGATGGACGCTTCGTTTATGTCAACAATGCCTTCTGTCGCATCGTGGGCTATCCGCGGGAAGAACTGCTTTCGATGACTGTTCACGACATAGATCCAGACTATCAAGCCGAGATGTGGTCCGGGTTCTGGGAAAGACTGAAGCAAGCTGGTTCTTTGATGTTTGAATCTTGCCACCGCACCAAGGACGGGAGAGTTTTCCCCGTCGAGATCATAGCGACGTTCTTTGAATACAACGGTAGAGAATATCACTGCTCGTTCGCAAGGGACATCACCGAGCGCAAGCGGGCGGAAGCGGCGCTCCGGGAGAGTGAGGGAAAATACAGGAATCTCGTCGAAACCATCAACGACGTCATCTTTGCCATCGATGCCCGCGGCGCGCTGACCTACGTGAGTCCGGCCGTCAAAAAAGTGCTCGAATATGAGCCGGATGAGCTCATCGGTCGCTCGTTTATGGAGCTCGTCTATGAAGAGGACCGGCCGATTCTGGCGAATCGATTCGCCGATCTCCAGAGAGAAGTCATCGAGTATTCCGAATACCGCGTGATCGACAAACGCGGGAAAATCAGGTGGGTGAGAACCCTGACCAATCCCATCATCGAAGGGGAACGCTTTGTGGGAGCTCGAGGAACCCTTATCGACATTTCGGCGCGCAAGCAGGCGGAAGAAAAACTTAAAGAAACATTGGAAGAGCTGCGAAAAGCCTTCGGGGGGATCATCGAGGTTCTTTCCGCGGCCGTCGAAAAAAGGGACCCATACACCGCCGGGCACCAGAGGGGAGTCGCGGATCTGGCCCGGGCCATCGCCCAGGAGATGGGGCTCGATGGAAAACGGGTGGACGGCCTGCGCATGGCCGGGAGCATTCATGATTTAGGAAAATTATCGGTCCCGGCGGAGATTTTAAGCAAACCGGGCCGGCTGACGGCGATGGAATTCAGAATGATCCAAACCCATCCTCAGACGGGTTGGGACATTCTCAATAAAATCGATTTTCCCTGGCCTATCAGGGAGATGATTCTCCAGCATCACGAACGGATGAACGGATCCGGATACCCCCAGGGTCTGAAGGGAGAGGATATTCGGCTGGAAGCCCGGATCCTGGCCGTAGCGGACGTCATGGAAGCTATGGCTTCCCATCGGCCTTACCGCCCTGCTTTAGGAATCGACGCGGCTTTGGCGGAGATTGAAAACAACAAAGGTGTTTTGTACGACCTGGACGTGGCGGCGGCGTGCCTAAGGCTGTTCAGAGAAAAGGATTTTAGTTTTAAGAAAACCTAACGCACTCGGGGTGGGTCAGGGCTCCGGTCGCGAACAGCAGGCCAGAACCAGGAAGTCATCTCGAAGAGGAAACTTCCGCCGTCAGAGCGCATTTGCGGCCCGCTCGTCGAGGAATTTCTCCATGAGATCGACATTCGCCTCGAGATAGGGCAGGAGCTCGTCTAGCCAGTCCTCCCCGTGGGCGTAGGCGGCCTCGAAGCCGACGATCCCGAAGACCTGGCCGAGCTCATCCGCGACCAAACCTCCGGAGATGTGACGGGGGATGACCGTGAGGTCGTCGGATACGCCGGGATAAGAATAACTTAACAACCCGATCAACCCTCTTCATTTGACAACTTTAGGGGGGACATGCTATAAATTTCAATAGGAACATGATGGATATGTCTATATTGAAAGAAAAGGACAGGCGCGTCCTGAACCTTATCGTGGAGCAATACCTCGGGCTGGGGAAACCTGTAAGCTCGGGGCTCGTTTTCCAAAAAATGCCGTTCTCCGGTTCTCCGGCGACCATCCGAAATACCATGGCCCGGCTCGAAGAAAAGGGCTACCTGTCGCAGCCCCACACCTCGGCGGGGCGTGTTCCGACGGACAAGGGATTGCGTTTCTATGTCAACAGCCTCCTGGCGGAGATGCTCTTCCCGAAGGAGGAAACGCCGCTCGTCCCCGAGACCCTTGCGGCGAGGAAAGGGGATTTCGACTCTCTGCTCATCCAGGTCTCCAGGATCCTCGCGGAAAATTCCGACAACCTGGGTTTCGTCATCTCCCCACGGATATCGCAGATCCATATCCGCCACCTTCGGTTCATGAAGATCTCGGAGAACAAGGTCATGGCCATCCTGGTCACGCCGTTCCAAATGGTTCTGACCCAGATCATCGAGACCGGGACGCCTTTCACCCAGGTCGAATTGGATAACGCGGCCCAATACATCAACATGAACTTCCGGGGAAAAAACCTGCTCATCATCCGCGACTTCCTCCTTCAGGAGCTCCCGAAATACAAACAGAAATATGAGGTCATCGTCAACAAGCTGTCCGTCCTGGTGAGGGCCTATATCAACCAGGAGGAGTCGGAAAGCCGAATCTTCTTTCAGGGGACATCCAGCCTCCTGAACAAGTCCGAGCTCTTCGATGCCGCCAAGTTGAGGTCGCTCTTCAAAAGCTTCGAGGAGAAGGCCAACCTGACAAGATTGCTTTCCGACTTCATCAGCCTTGAACGGGTCAAGGTCCTTATCGGGTCCGAGGTCGACTTTCCCGATATCCAGGACTGCTCCCTCGTCCTTTCGCATTATGGCTACAGCAACCAGGTCCTAGGCTCGTTGGGGATTATCGGTCCGAAAAGGATCCCCTACGAAAAAATCATCCCTCTGGTTGACAGCGTCGCCAAGCGGCTGAGCCGGGCCATCATGTCCGCGGATCATGAGGTTTCCATATGAGTCCTACCGATGAAGAAAAGATCAGCGAAGAGATTGAATACGTCATGGAAAAGCCCGAACCTCCCGAAAAAACCGAAAAAAAGAAAGAAGCCCCTGGGGAGCCCGCCGTCGTGGAAACGGTGAAGGAAGGGCACAAGCCGGAATCCGAAGAAGGCAGGAACTTCAAAAGTAAACTCAAGAAGCGGGATGCCGAGATCAAACAGCTGAAGAAAGAAAAGGAAGAGCTCCGGGACCAGTTCCTCCGCAAGCTGGCCGAGATGGAGAACTTGAAGAAGAGGTTGGAGCGGGAGAAGGCCGATTACCTCCAGTACTCCTTGAGCGAGCTCCTGCTGGAGCTCCTCGTGATCCTGGACAACTTCGAAAGGGCCTTGAGCGCAGCGGAACAGGGAGCGGACGGGAACGCCTTCCGTGACGGCATCGAATTGATCTACCGGATGTACCTGAACATCCTGCTCAAGAAGGGAGTTCAGCCCATCGAGATCAAGGACGGAGCGTTCGACCCCAACCTCCACCATGCCATGGCCACAGAGGAATCTGACCAGGTCAAGGATCCAAAAGTGGCCGAGGTCCTCCAAAAAGGCTACATGCTTTACAACAGGCTGCTGCGGCCCGCGTTGGTCAAGGTGCTCGTGCCGAGGAAGGGCTGAGGGACATGGGCCGAGTCATCGGAGTCGACCTGGGAACCACTTATTCCTGCGTCGCCCACCTTGAGGGCGAAAGCCCGGTCGTCATCCCCAACCTCGAGGGATTTCCCACGACGCCCTCGGTCGTTTCGTTCACGACCGCCGGCGAGCGCCTGATCGGCAACTTGGCTCAGAGGCAGGCGATCACGAACCCCGGGAACACGATCTTCGCGGTCAAGCGGCTCATCGGCCGGAAGTACCGATCGCCCGAGATCGTCGAGGCCATGAAGAGGATGCCTTTCAGGCTGATCGAGGCCGGGAACGGAGACGTCATGATCTCTCTGGACTCGCAGGTCCTGACCCCTCAGGAGATCTCGGCCTTGATCCTGAGCTACCTCAAGCTCTGCGCCGAGTCCTTCTTTGGGGAGGTGGTCACCGACGCGGTGATCACCGTTCCCGCCCATTTCAACGATCATCAGAGGCAGGCCACCAAGGACGCCGGCCAGATCAGCGGCCTCAACGTCCTGCGCGTCATTAACGAGCCAACAGCCGCCGGCCTGGCCTACGGCCTGAATACGAAAAAGAACATGACGGCCGCCGTCTTCGATATGGGAGGCGGGACCTTCGACGTCACCATCCTCGAGATCAATGACGGCGTTTTCCACGTCCTTGCGACCAACGGGGATTCCTACCTGGGCGGCGAGGACTTCGACAACCGCATCGTCGGGTGGCTGGTCGAGGAATTCAAGAAGCACGGCGGGGCCGATTTCTTAGAGGATAAGCTGGCCCTGCAGAGGGTCAAGGAAGCCTGCGAGCGGGCCAAGCGGGAGCTGTCGTTCACCATGGAGACCGAGATCAACCTGCCCTTCATCTCTTCCAAGGGGGCCGGATCCAAACATATCCGGAGGTCGATCTCCCGCGGGCTTCTGGAGGATCTGACCGGGGACCTCGTGGATAGGACCATCCCGCTCATCGACAGGGCGCTCGGCGACTGTCGGCTGAGCGTAGGGGACATCGGCGAGGTCATCCTGGTGGGCGGCCAGACGCGCATGCCCCTGATCAAAGAAAAGGTCTCGAAGCATTTCAACAAAAGGCCTGCCGAGCACGTCAACCCGGATGAGATCGTGGCCATGGGAGCGGCCATCCAGGCGGGGATCATCAAAGGGTCCATTAAGGACCTCGTCCTCCTCCTGGACGTCACGCCCTTCTCCCTGGGGATAGAGACCGAGAACCAAACCTACCAGAAGATCATCGAGCGGAACACGACCATCCCCGCCAGAAAGACCATGCCGTTCACGACCGTGGAGCACAACCAAAGACGGGTCCGGATCCATGTCCTCCAGGGAGAAAGCGAGTTCGCTACCGAGAATAAGTCCCTGGCAACGTTCGAGCTTGTGGGGATCGAACCGGCCCCTGCCGGAGTCCCCCAAATCGACGTCACGTTCGAGATCAATGCGGACGGGATCGTCAAGGTGTCGGCGAACGACGTCGTTTCCGGCCGCCAGCAGAGGATCCAGGTCAGGGCCTCTTCGGGCCTGTCGTCCGCGGATATTGCGAAGATCATGGAAAAGGAAAAAGCGGTCCATCTAAGGAAATAGGAAAAATGGCTGGGAAGGATTTTTACGAGGTCCTCGGAGTTCCCCTGGGGGCGGCCCCGGAGGAGATCAAAAAGGCCTACCGGCGGGCGGCGCTCAAGCACCACCCCGACAGGAACCCCGGGAACAAGGAGGCCGAGGAGAGATTCAAGGAAGCCGCCGAAGCTTACAGCGTCCTCATCGACCCGGACAAGAAGGCGGTCTATGACCAATATGGGAGCGACGGACTGCGGAGCCAGGGCTATTCGGGCTTCGATTCGTCCGTGTTCGAAGACTTCGAGGACATCCTGGGGAATTTCTTCGGCTTCAGTTTCGGGGATCTCTTCGGGACCGCGGAGCGGAACCGGAGGCGGCAGCCCGAAAGGGGCAGGGACCTGGCCCTGGAGATGGAGATCAGTCTCGAAGAAGCGGCCCTGGGCGTGGAAAAGGAGATCAAGCTCACCCGCCACGAGAAATGCTCTTCCTGCAACGGCTCGAAGCTCCGCCCCGGCAGCCGAAAATCGGTCTGCCCGGCCTGCCAGGGAAGGGGCCAGATCCGTTACCAACAGGGCTTCTTCACCCTATCCAGGACCTGCTCCCACTGTAGGGGAGCGGGTGAGATCATCGCTTCTCCCTGCGGCGAGTGCCAGGGGACCGGGATGATCAAGGAAAAAACCTCGCTGAAGATCAAGATCCCCGCCGGGATGGACAACGGCACGAGACTGAGGGTCCCCGGAGAAGGGGAAGCCGGAGAAAAAGACATGCCCCGCGGCGATCTCTATGTCATCACGCGGATCCGGAAGCACGCTTTTTTTGAACGGGAAAAGAACGATCTCTCCTGCGAAGTCCCCCTGTCCTTTGCCCAGGCGGCCCTTGGGGCCAGGATCGAAGTTCCGACGTTCGAGGGCAACGAGGTCCTAAAGATCCCTCCCGGTGTCCAGTCCGGGGAGGTCTTCCGTTTGAAGGGCAAAGGCATCAGGGACGTGGATGGCCGCCGGAAGGGGGACCTCTACGTGAAAGTGATCGTGACGACGCCCGCGGACCTGACGAAGGAACAGAAGTCTCTCCTCCTCAAGCTGGCCGAGCTCAGGGGGGAAACCATCGACGACGTGGACAAGAGCGTCGTCCTCAAGGTCAGGAATCTATTCCATTGATTCGTTTAGGGCAGAGAGGTTGACCTCAAACCATTTTTGCGCCGGCGAGATCGATCAGAAGAGCTCCAGGGCCTTCGAGGACGGGGATGAGGTCCGGCTTTTCAACGACAGGGGAAACCGTTTTCTGGCCGGAGTCGCGGCGATCCCGGCCGTGGGCATGATCTCCCATTTCTGGAATTTGTGACATGTTCCTGCAAGGACAGAAGGTCGGTAAATACGAGATCCTCAGGTCCTTGGGAAGCGGGGGGTTCGGTTCGGTGTTCCTGGCCAAGGACACGTGGCTGGACATCAAAGTGGCCATCAAGGTCCCCCACAAGCAATCCGTCGAGCTCTACAAACTTCTCAAGGAGCCGAGGCTCCAGGCCGCCCTGAACCACCCCAACATTGTCCGGATGATCTCGGCCGAGAAGGAGAAGAACATCTTCTTCATGGTCATGGAGTATGTCAAAGGGAAGACTCTGGAGAAGATTCTGGAAAAGGAGAAGGTCCTGGGCTGCGAAAAAGCCATGGACTATATCAAGCAGGTCTCGCACGGGATCGACCATGCCCATAAGAACAAGATCATCCATCGAGACCTCCGGCCTTCCAACATCATGATCTCAGAGGAAGGGACGGTCAAGATCACCGACTTTGGGACCTCGGCCTGGCTCCATACCGTCCCCTATGCCTCGACGCGCATCGGTTCTCCGCCCTACATGGCCCCTGAGCAGTTCATGGGAAAGGCCTCCTATGCCTCGGACATCTATTCCATCGGCTGCATCTTCTATGAAATGATCATCGGCCGGCCGCCCATCTTCGACCCCGACCCCTTCAAGATCCTGGAGAAGGCTCAGCAGGGGAAGATTACGCCGCCCAGGATCCGCAACAACAAGGTTCCCAAGGAGGTCGACGAGATCATCATGAAGTGCCTGGCCGCCAGGATCGAGGAACGGTACCAAAGCGCCGGCGATATCATCCGCGGCCTCTCCGTTTACAGGGGGCATGATCCCAGGAGCACCGAGATCGAGGACATCTTCACCAGGATCAAGGCCCGGGAGAACCGCAAGGCCGACCTCTGCTGGAACTGCCGCCGGCCGCTTCCCCTGAAGTCGAAGACCTGTCCCCATTGCGGGGAATCGGCCTGATCCGGGAGGCCGGATTGACTTATTCATGTTCCTTCGTATAAAATGAGCGTAAAAAGGTTCTGAAGTCTTGTCAAAGAGATGGGAATGAGCCCTTTCAACGAGAATGGAATGGTATGGATGAACGGGAAACTGGTTCCCTGGAAGGAAGCCACCATCCATGTCGCCTCGCATGTCGTGCACTACGGGAGTTCGCTCTTCGAAGGATTCCGCGCCTACGAGACACCCAAGGGGACGGCCGTCTTCCGGCTCAAAGAACACACCCGGCGCCTTTACAACTCATGCAAGATCTACAGGATGGACATCCCTTACAGCCAGGACGAGCTCAACCAGGCGGTCCTCGAGACGATCAGGGCCAACGGGTTCCGGTCCTGCTATGTCCGTCCCATCATCTACCGGGGATATAAGACCCTCGGCGTGGACCCTTTCCCGAACCCGGTGGACTGCACCATTCTCGTCTGGGAATGGGGCAAATATCTGGGCCCGGAAGCCCTCGAGAACGGGGTCGATGTCAAGGTCTCGACCTGGTGGCGCATGGCCCCCAACACGTTCCCGGCCCTGGCCAAGTCCGGCGCCAACTACATGAATTCCCAGCTCATCAAGATGGAAGCCGTCCTGGACGGCTATGCGGAGGGGATCGCCCTGGACATCCGGGGGCACGTCTCCGAGGGGAGCGGGGAGAACATCTTCCTGGTCATGAACGGGACGGTCTATACTCCTCCTCTTTCGGCGTCGGTCCTCCCGGGGATCACCAGGGACACGATCATGACCATCGTCCGGGACCTAGGCATCAAGCTCGTCGAGGAAACGATCCCGCGGGAGATGCTCTACACGGCCGACGAGGTCTTTTTCACGGGATCTGCGGCCGAAGTGACCCCGATCCGGTCCATCGACAAGATCATCGTCGGGAGCGGCCGGCGCGGGCCGGTCACCGGGAAGCTCCAGGAAGAGTTCTTCGCCTGCGTCAACGGCGGGCGCGAGGACACGTACCATTGGCTGACATATCTCTGAGAAAATCTCAATTAAGGAGAAGGCTATGGTCATCGACGAATTCTTGAAGATCGCTATAGAGAGGGATGCCTCAGACGTTCATCTGAAGGCCGGGAACTATCCCATGATCCGCGTCCACGGGACGCTGATGCCCCTGACGGGTTTCCCGCGGCTCACGCTCCAGGACACCGAGGACCTCGGGAGCCAGATGATGACG
>JALHVH010000321.1 GCA_022867105.1 Candidatus Aminicenantota bacterium | reverse complement strand
GTCCGCCGGTGTGCGTGACGACCTTTTTGCCGCGATAGTCATGGACCTCGAAGCCGAGAGCATAGCCGCGGAAATTCATCCGTTGGGCCGCCAGCTCGGCCGGCGGTTCGCCGGACGGCATCGGGGTCACGAGCGTCGTCAATTGGCGTGCGGAGCGCTCCGAAAAAAGGCGCGTTCCAACGGACAGGAGCCCGCGGTTGAGCTGGACGATCAGCCATTTGGCCATGTCCTCGGCGCTCGAGCAGATGCCGCCCGCGGGGTTCGTGTTGTCGCTGTCGAACGGCTTGACGGGTCTGACGACGCCCTCGACGGAGGCGCGGGGAGCGGAGGCGTTCCCGCCCTCGGCGACCGCGGCGTGGCGCACCTGGCTCCCGGTCATCCCGACCTTCTTCAGGATGCGCTCAGCAATAAAATCCTCCCATACCTTGCCGCTCACGGCCTCGATGACCTCGCCGGCGATCAAGTAAAGGACGTTGTCATAGGCATAAGCGCTCCGGAAGCTCGCGACCGGCTGGATGAAGCGGAGGCGCCGGGCGATCTCTTTCCGGTCGTAGGTCGATGCCGGCCACCATAGGAGGTCACCCGCGCCCAGCCCGAGGCCGCTCCGGTGGACCAGGAGGTCCCGCACCGTCAGCTCCCGTGTCACGTACGGGTCCCACATCTGGAACCAGGGCAGGTAGCGTATGACGGGCGCGTCCCATTCCAGCTTGCCTTCTTCGACAAGGAGGGCCATGGCGGTCGCCGTGAACGCCTTGGTGTTGGAGGCGATGCCGAAGAGCGTTTGCTCATTGACCGGGGTTGGCTCGCCTAGCCTGCGGACGCCGTAGCCCTTCGCGATGACGACCTTCCCGTCCTTCACGATAGCCAGCCCGACGCCGGGCACTTCGAACGCCTTCATGACACGGGCGAGGTAGGCGTCCAGGTCCGGCGGCACGGGAGCCGGGGACTTGGCCGGGACCTCGCCTGCCAGCGTCAAAAGAACGATAAAAGCGACGGCCGGAATTCGATATTGTCGCGAATGCGATCTTGGATCAGACACTTTGAACCTCCAATCGGGCGATAAAACACCGCCGCAAACGACCATCAAACATCAACCTTTTTCCCGCAACGCACACACGTGTAACGGTGCCAGTTCATCGGGCATGAATATCTCGTCGGAAATCTTATTTCACCCGGGGGGCAAAGTCAACTTGGAGGGGGAACCCGCTTCGCGTTTCCCCCTTCCAACGGTCGCTTCGCTCCCTGCCTCCCCTTCTCGGGCGGGGCATGGACCCGCGCCTTGCGACCAAGGGGGCATACCCCCTTGGATTCCCCGACGAGCGGTTCCCCGCGGCAAGCCGCCGGGCATATTCCCGCTCGTCAAGGCGGGTGTGCCGGGCGCCGGTGGATGACGGAACGGCGCCTGCCGCCTTCAAGCCCTCGACGTCATTGAGAAGACGGCGATGCCCAGGCGGCGGGTGTCGCCGTTTTGAGAGGCCTCGTCGGGGACGAACACGGGTGAATCGATCTGGATCCGGTAAAGCCGGCCCGGCACGAAATCGAAGGAGGCCACGAATTCGGACGGGATGCCTTTGTGACCCCGGAAAGGAAAAGACGCCGCCGGCACAAAATCGTCCGCGGCCTCGTCATAAGCGGACACCGTGAGTTCCAACAGCGCCGCCTCTTCAAATCGCGACAGGAACGACAGCTTTAAGCTCCGGGCCGGGATGCGACTATAAAGATAAGCCCAGGCCCTCCCCTTCGTCCACCGCCCGCCGGAGCCATACAAGCCGGACTCGAACTCCCAGAAACCCCGGCCGAACCTGTCGATGTCCTGCGCGCTTGAAGGGAGCGGGGCTGTGTCGAAAACAAAGACGTTCCCCTTGCACCGCCGGCAGACCTTTTCGGTCATCGCGTCACGCCGGACGGCCGACCGTTTTCCCGAGCCTAGCGCCTCCCCCACCCGCATCGCGTCGATGCTGCCGATGGCCATTTCGGCTTCATAGTCGAGGCAGCACAGGATGTATTCACCGTTGGCCAAGAGGCCGAAGTTGTCGGCCATGACGCATGTCCTCGGCTCCTCGCGCTCCTCGACGTAATGGAACGTTCCGGC
>JALHVH010000320.1 GCA_022867105.1 Candidatus Aminicenantota bacterium | reverse complement strand
TCATCCCTTACCGGGAATTCTACGATTACAGGGACAAGTACGTTGACGGCAAGACCGGGTTCGTGATCCCGGCCGACCTCCCCGGCGTCCTGACCTCCGAGATCCAGTGCCTGGCCATCTCGGCGTTCAAGGCCATCGACGGCGCCGGCATGGCCCGGGTCGATTTCTTTTACGCCGAAGGCCCGGGGAAACTCTACCTGAACGAGATCAATACCATCCCCGGGTTCACGGAGATCAGCATGTATCCCAAGCTCTGGGAAGCGAGCGGCCTTTCTTTTCCTGCGCTCGTGGACAGGCTGATCGAGCTCGGCTTCGAACGTCATGAGCGGAAGAAACGCTGTGTCAGCTGGAACGCTTCATGAGGATCCTGGGGATCGATTACGGGGACCGCCACATCGGGCTCGCTTTGACCGACGCCTTGAAATTGACCGCCCAGCCCTTCGGGACGTACGATCTCAAGACTCCGGAATCCGAGAACCGGAAATTCTTCCAGGACCTCGTGGTCCGTTACGACATCGAGGAGATCGTCATCGGCTTTCCCCTGCGCATGGATGGAAGCCAGGGGACGCGCACCCAAAAGACAAGGGAATTCGCCGGCTGGCTCGAAAAAGCCGTCCACAAGCCCATCATCTTCTGGGACGAGAGGCTGACGACGCAGCAGGCCCTGCACTACCTCGAGGACCGGAAGGTCCGCGGGAAGAAAAAGAAGGAATGCGAAGACCAGATCTCGGCGGTCATCATCCTCTCGACCTACCTGGAGAGGAAGCGCGGAGACTCCGATGCCCCGCAAGGCCGTTAACATCCTCTTGCTCATCGCCATCGTCCTGATCATGGCGCTCACGACCGCCTTCTTCAGGGAGTACGAAATCTCCCCGGTCACTCCGGCCGGCAAGGTCGTCTTCGAGATCGGGCCCGGGCGGACGGTCCGGGCGATCGCCCGGGACCTCCAGGAAAGGGGGATCATCCGCCGCTCCTGGGCTTTCCTAGCCGGCTACAAGCTCTTCCACGCGGGCCAAAAGATCCGGGCCGGCGAATATGAGCTCGATCTCCCCCTTAAGGCGAAAGACGTCCTCCTGACCCTCCTCAAAGGGAAGGTCCTCCTCCATCCGCTGACGGTTCCCGAAGGGTTGACGGCACGCGAGGTCGCCGACCTTATCCGCGACGCCGCCTACCCCGTGAGAGGCTCCTTCCTGGAAGCCTGCGGGGATGCCGGCCCCATCGCCTCATGGGACGGCCAAGCCGCGGACCTGGAGGGCTACCTCTTTCCGGACACTTATCAGTTCGCCAAAGGCGCCCCGGCCCGGACCGTCGCCAAAGCCATGGTCGCAGAGTTCAGGAAGGTCTTCGGCGAGGACGGGCTCCGGCGGGCCGCCGAGTTGGGAATGACGGTCCGGAGTGTCGTCACGCTGGCGTCGTTGATCGAGAAAGAGACTTCGGTTCCGGACGAAAGGCCCCTCGTGTCCGCCGTCTTTCACAACCGGCTGCGGATCGGGATGAAGCTCGACTGCGACCCGACCGTCATTTACGCCCTCAAGCGCGACGGCCTTTACCGAGGGAGGCTTTTGAGCCGGGACCTCAAGTACCCTTCGCCATATAATACATACGTCTCCCCCGGACTTCCGCCCGGGCCCATCTGCAGCCCCGGACGCGATTCCCTGCGCGCCGCCCTCTACCCCGCCCCTGAAAAATTTCTTTACTTCGTCGCCAATAAGGACGGCGCCCACCACTTCAGCCGGGGATACGCCGAGCACCTCATGGCCGTGAAGAAATATCAGTTGAAAAAGTAATGAAATCTGCTATATTGATTTTTGGTTTTTTAATAGGTTTTCCCTCCTAAGAACGTGGCATGAAACTTGCTCTCTTTCTTAGGGGAATGACCCCAAGGAGGAAAAATGAACGTTAAAAGAACCGTCGTCGCCGCGATCGTTACGGTCATGGTCTTTGGGCTGTTCGCCAATTTCTCGCAGGCCGCCCAGGATAAGGACAAGGACAAACAGGCGGTCAAGCAGGAAGTAAGAGTCATGATCCCGCCCCAGGTGAAAACCATCATGCAGGAAGGGATGGCGGCCCGCCAGGGACGCCGGGACATCCCCTTCACCATCTTCAAGAACTTCGTCTTCCCGGCCGCCCAGAACCTGCACGCGGTTTTTCTGTTCAAAGCCAAGAACTCGGACCTCGGCTATGTCTCCGCCCCCGCCGCGCCGGCCATCCAGGCTCCCGCCCAGGGCGATCAGGCGCAGGCCGGACAGGCCCAGGCTCCCGCCGCCCCCCCCCTACAGGCTAACGTGATAGTTTTTCTGCAGTTCCTCCAGATGGAGAACGGAGCCCCGACCAAGACCGTCCGCGAGATCCATATCCCCGCCCTGCTTCAGGCAGACAGCGCCACATACGATCCCGACAC
>JALHVH010000319.1 GCA_022867105.1 Candidatus Aminicenantota bacterium | reverse complement strand
TGTCCTGGAGGCCCGTCTTCTGCCAGGCATCCCGCTCGGCCTTGTAGGAGAAGTAGATCACCCACGGCCGCCCCTTGATGTTGTCCAGGGGGAGGAAGCTCCAGTAGCGGCTGTCCGCGCTGTTGTCCCGGTTGTCGCCCATGACGAAGGCGTGGCCCGGCGGAACGATCACGGGCCCGAAGTTGTCGCGGATGAGGTCGTCGTAGTGATAGGAATCGTTCTTGGAGTAGACCTGGCTGTCGCTGTGGACCTTGTAGAGTTCGGATAGGGGCTCATCGTTGATGAAGACCTGCTTGTCCCGGATCTCGATCCTCTCCCCCTCCAGGGCGATGACCCGTTTGACGAAGTCCTTGTTGAGCTCCCGGGGATACTTGAAGACGACGATGTCCTTTCTTTCGATCTTCTTCCCCGGGAGGACCCTGGCCTCGAAGGGAAAGGCCGGCCGGGTATAGGCCAGTTTATTGACGAGAAGGAAGTCGCCGATGAGGAGGGTTGGCTCCATGGACCCGGTGGGGATTTGGAACGCCTGGACGACAAAGGTCATCACGAAGAAAACGAAAACGGCCGTTTCAGCAATGAGCTCGAAGTACTCCCTGAAGACGCCCTTTTCCCGCTTCTTTTCTTTTTTGCCCATGATGTTCCGTATCGGACGAAGCGCTAATATAGCCCAATTCCGGATATTCATCAAGTCAAGATCTGAATTTTCGGTTCTCTTACGTTTGGCGTGGGCTGGGGCCGAAGCGGCCGTCGAAGGCCGCGACGCATTTTTTTTCGTGTGTTTTGGGCAATGGCGCAGGGGCGATGCCCGGAGGAGGTCGTCGCAGGGCGGAGCGGGCACGGGTCCTCGACCGCAGGGAGAGGAGAGCGGAGCCCGGAGCCGAAGCGGCCTGGCTCGCCGGGACAGGCCGCGGCCGACGGAGGGCGCGCCCCGAGCCTAGAATTCCTTCTCGCACGAAAGAAAATGCGGAGCGAGGGTTGTCCTGTCCAAGCTATTGACCCGGCCCATACTAAATGGAAGAGAACCGAATTTCCGGCAAAGTTTCATCTTCTTGACACAAAATGGGTTTCGGGCTTTACTAAGGCCGTGAACATCATCCTTTTCGGCTACCCGAGGACGGGGAAGACGACCCTGTTCAACATGCTTACCGGGGCCGGGATCGTGGTCAAGGACTACACGGACGGAAAGAAGGAGCCCAACGTCCGGACATGCCCCCTGCCCGAACCCCGGTTGGACGGGCTGTCAGCCCTCCACCCCGATAAAAAGAAAGTCGCGACCCCCGTGGACATCACAGACCTCGTGGGGATCTCCTACGGTGACGTCAAGAACAGCGCCTACCTCGGCCACCTCCACAGGGCCGACGGCCTCGTTCACGTCGTCCGGGGGTTCCGCGACGAGCGGGTCCCCCACCCCAGGGGGAAGATCAGCCCGGCGGACGACATCCGCGTCATGGAAGAAGAGCTTGTCCTCTCCGACCTCGTCATGGTCAACGCCCGGATCGAAAAACTCGGAAGGGACCTGAAGAAGATGAAGGACCCGGAAGGCGAAAAGGAAAAAGACGTCCTGGAAAGGCTTCGCCCTTTTCTGGAAGAAGGGAAAGGGGTCCGCGACGTTCCTCTCTCCCCCGCCGAAGAGAAGTCCCTGCGAAGCTTCGCCTTCCTGAGTCAGAAACCGCTCCTCAACATGATCAACCTGGACGAAACGGACGCCGCCCGGCTGGAGGCCCCCGGGGAGCTCTTCGGTCTGGGGACAAAGGCCGCTCCGACCCTTGCTTTCTGCGGCCGGATCGAGAGCGAGATCCAGGAGCTCGGGGAGGAAGAGAAGGAGCTCTTCATGTCCGGCTACGGGATCAAGGAGCCGAGCGCCGCCGGGTTCTTCCGGAAGGTCCCCAGTTTCCTTGAGGTGCTGACGTTCTTCACGATCGGAAAGGAGGAGGTCCGCGCCTGGACGGTGCATCGGGGCTCGACAGCCGTGAAAGCGGCCGGGGCCATCCATTCCGACATCGAGAAGGGTTTCATCCGGGCCGAAGTGGTGCCCTGCGAGGAGGTCCTCCGGCTCGGCTCGCTCCAGAAGGCCAGGGACGCCGGGGCCATCCGGCTCGAGGGAAAGGACTACGTCGTCCGGGACGGGGACGTCATCTATTTCCGATTCGCCCAATGACGAAATCGTTCAAGGTCACCGCCCGCGCCGCGGGCTCCTCAGCCAGGACGGGACTCCTCGCGACCGCCCACGGGACGGTGGAGACGCCGGCCTTCATGCCCGTGGCCAGCCAGGGCACGGTCAAGGGACTGACCCACGATGTCCTCGAGGGGATGGGTGCCAGGATCATCCTCGTCAACTCGTACCACCTCTCCCTCCGGCCGGGGGCGGATGCTATCCGGAGGCTTGGCGGCGTCCACTCCTTCATCTCCTGGCAAAAACCCATCCTCTCAGACAGCGGCGGCTTCCAGATCTACAGTCTCTCCCCCCTCGTTAAGGTCGGGGAGGACGGGGTCCGGTTCTCTTCTCACCTCGACGGAACGAAGATCTTCCTGACCCCGGAGGACGTCGTGGACATCCAGAGGAAGATGGGGACGGACGTCATGATGTGCTTGGACACGTTTCCATCCTACCCCGCAACCATGGATACGATGAAGGAAGCCGTGGGCCGGACGACGCGCTGGGCGTCCCGCGCCAAGCGACACTTCGACACCCAGGAGTCTTCCCAGCACCTGTGGGGGATCAGTCAGGGAGGGGTGTTTTGGGACCAGCGGGAAAAATGCATCTCCGACCTCCTGGAGATGGACTTCGACGGCTACGCGTTTGGAGGCCTCGGCCTGGGCGAACCCAAGTCCCAGCTCTTTGAGGTCCTCGAAAAGGGCGGCGCCCTCCTGCCTGAGGACAAGCCCCGTTACCTCATGGGCGTTGGGTACGTCGAGGACATCCTGGAGGCTGTCGACCGGGGGGTGGACCTCTTCGATTGCGTCCTCCCGACGCGAAACGCCCGGAACGGGTCGCTCTTCACCAGCCGAGGGAGGATGTCCATCAAGAACGTCAAGTACGCCGAGGACCGGAGGCCCCTGGACGAGGCCTGTTCCTGCTACACGTGCCGGAATTTCAGCCGGGCCTACCTCCGCCACCTTTTCGAACGCGGCGAGATCGCGTCCGCTGTCCTCAACACGATCCACAATCTCCACTATTATCTTGACATTTTCAGTCAAATCAGGCAAGCTATTTCATTAAACTCTTTCGATCTTTTAAAAAGGAAGATAATAAAATGATGTTCATGAGCCTTTTCATGTCCGCCCAACAGGGCGCGGCGGGACCGGCCCCCAAGGGAAACATGCTGACGGCCCTTCTCCCGTTCGTGGCCGTCTTCGCCATCTTTTACCTGCTGATCATAATGCCCCAGAGAAAGAAACAGAAAAAGCACCAGGAAACGGTGAATAATCTCAAGCCCGGCGATCGCATCATCACCACCGGCGGCATCTTCGGCACGGTCATGGGTGTCCAGCCGGACCGGATCGAGCTCAAAATTTCGGCCAACGTGAAGATCGACATCACCAAGAGCGCCGTCGGAGCCGTCCTGGGCGCCGAGGGAACGGGCAAAGCCGGGTAAGAGCCGGGCGGCTCGGCCGCCGATCCATCATCGCAACCGGGGGAAACACCACTCGAGAGCAGAGGTAACATGAGAAAAGGATTGCAGTGGAAACTCATTCTGACGTTGGCCGTCCTGGGCCTTTCGATCTTCCTGGCCTATCCCCCCAAGGACAAGATCAAGCTGGGCCTGGACCTCAAAGGCGGCATCCACCTGGTCCTCCAGGTCATCACGGAGGACGCCATCAACGTCGAAACGGACCAGGAGATCATCCGCTTCCAGGAGCTGTTCAAGAAGAACGCCATCACGTTCCAGACGGCGACCAAGGACCGGCCCGGCCGGTTCATTTTCATGGGGACGAGCGCCGACCAGGAGGGGAAAACAAGGGACCTCATCGATCAATACACGAGGGACTGGGACACCTCCTTCACGGGAGACAAGCTAACATTCACGATGAAGGCGCTGGTCACCAAGGCCCTCAAGGACCAGGCCGTCAACCAGACGGTCGAGACCATCCGCAATAGGATCGACCAATTCGGTGTCGCCGAGCCCCTAATCCAGAGGCAGGGCTCGGAGAGGATCGTTGTCGAGCTCCCGGGGGTCACCGACCCGGAACGGGTCAAGGACCTGATCAAGGTCACGGCCATCCTCGAGTGGAAGCTGGTCAAGGCCGGACCGGCCCCGGACGAGGAGACCCTCCTCAAGGAATTCGGCGGCAAATCTCCGGAAGACATGGAGGTCCTCAAGGGCGACCCCAAGAAGGGTGAAGCCGGTTTCTTCCTGATCAGCCGGGTGGCCTCGGTCACGGGCAAGGACCTGCGCATGGTCCGCCGCTCCGTAGACGAGTGGAACAGCCCCGCCGTTTCATTCTCCCTGAACTCCGAAGGGGCCAGGCGCTTCGAGAAGGTCACCGGTGAGAACATCGGCAAACAGCTGGCCATCGTCCTCGACAGCAAGATCCAATCCGCTCCGAGCATCAACGCCCGGATCTCCGACAGCGGCATCATCCAGGGACGGTTCACGGTCGAGCAGGCCGAGGACCTGGTCGTCGTCCTCAAGGCGGGGGCGCTTCCGGCCGGGATCAGATACCTCGAGGAAAGGACGATCGGGCCCTCGCTCGGCGCCGACTCCGTCCGCCAGGGCCTCATGGCCGGGCTCTTCGCCATCCTGCTGGTCATGACCTTCATGCTCTTTTTCTACAGGCTCTCGGGCCTGAACGCGGTCGCGGCCCTCATCCTCAACATCGTCATACTTTTCGGCTGCCTCGGCTACTTCAAAGCGACCCTGACCCTTCCCGGCATCGCGGGCATCATCCTGAGCATCGGCATGGCCGTCGACGCCAACGTCCTGATCTTCGAGAGGATCAAGGAGGAGCGGGCCGTCGGAAAGAACGTCCCGAGCGCGATCCAGCTCGGATTCTCCCGGGCCTTCAGCGCGATCTTCGACTCCAACCTGACGACGATCATTTCGGCCATCTTCCTGTTCCAGTTCGGAACGGGCCCGATCAAGGGATACGCCGTGACCCTGATCATCGGCCTCCTGGCCAACATGTTCACGGCCGTGTTCGTGTCCCACCTGATCTTCGACGTGACCATCCCCAAGTCCGCAAAAAGGCTGAGTATCTAACATGGAACTCTTCAAAACACCGCACATCCAGTTCATGAAGTATAAGTTCGTGGCCCTGGCCGCGTCGGCCGTCATCGTCCTGGCCGGGGTCTTGAACGTCACCGTCTTCCACGGCCTGAAGCCAGGTGTCGACTTCGGCGGCGGGACTCTGATCCGGATCGAATTCAAGGACCCCACGCCGGTAGGCCAGGTCCGCAAGCAATTGGCGGATGCGGGCCTGGGCGGCAGCGTCATCCAGGAGACCGGCAAGAAAGGTCATGAGTATCAGATCCGAACGATGCAGGTCGTTAGAGCGGCCGATGCGCAGCAGGAGATGGAAGCCCACGAACAGCTGGCCAACAAGGTCATCGAAGCCCTCCGGGGGAACGGAGGGCCGGACAAGCTCACGGTCGTCAGCCGGGAGACGGTCGGCCCGCAGGTCGGGAAGGACCTGCGGAAGAAGGCCACCCAGGCCACAATCTGGGCCCTCATCGGGATGCTCATCTACATCGCCGTCCGGTTCAAGATCGAGTACGGGGTCGCCGCCATCTTCACCCTGACCCAGGACGTCCTGATCACCATGAGCCTCTTCTCGTTCACCAACCGCGAGATCAACCTCCCCATCATCGCCGCGGTCCTGACCATCGTCGGGTTTTCGATCAACGACACGATCGTCATCTTCGACCGGGTCCGGGAGAACTCGAAGCTCTACCGCAAGGAGTCCCTCGAGGAGATCATGAACCTCTCCCTCAACCAGTGCCTGGGCCGGACGATCATCACCTCGGGCACGGTCTTCCTGACCCTGCTGGCCCTCTACTTCTTCGGCGGCGAGGTCATCAACGATTTTGCGTTCATCATGCTCATAGGGACGATCGAGGGCGTCTACTCGACCGTCTATCTGTCGTGCCCAGTGGTCATTTTCTGGCAAAAACTTTTCAAAACAAAAAAAGGATTCCGAAGATAAAATTCCCTTGCCAAAAATGATTTTTTAATCTATACTGTTTGCACGTGAAAAAGTTTGGAGCGTGAGGTATAAAAATGGCGGAAAAAGTAAAGCCGAAACCTAAAGAAGAGATCCCTGAGATCTTCAAGGACTCTTTCTTCAGAGGCGAAACCGGCTCCAAGAGAAAGGCCCTGGCGTTTCCCGTCGCGCTGTTCATCCACGCCGCGTTCATCATCTCCGTTATCGTGATCCCCCTGCTCTCCACGGCAACCCTGCCCAAGGTGGAAGTTTACAGCGCGTTCCTGGCCCCTCCGCCGCCTCCTCCCCCGCCCCCGCCGCCTCCGGCCAAGAAGCGTGGCTCCTCAAAAGCCAAGACCCGCATCAAACCCGTCCAAGCGTCCGCCACCATTGAACCCGGCCGGCTCGTGGCCCCCGTCGACATCCCCGAAGAGATCGCTGAAGAGCAGCTCTCTGACGTCGGGATCGAGGGCGGAGTCGAGGGCGGTGTCGAAGGCGGAGTCGTCGGCGGAGTCCTCGGCGGAGTCGTCGGCGGAGTCCTCGGCGGGGTCGTCGGCGAGGTCGAAGCCCCTATTCGGGCCATCGGGCAGATCAAGCCCCCCAGACTGATCAAGCAGGTGGACCCCACCTACCCGGAGATCGCCCGGCAGGCGAGAGTCGAAGGCGTCGTGATCGTCGAAGCGACGACCGACATCTATGGGCGCGTGCAGAGCATCAAGGTCCTGCGTTCCATCCCTCTTCTTGACCAGGCGGCTATCGACGCGGTGCGCCAGTGGGTCTACGAGCCGATGGTCATCAACGGCCGCCCCAGGGGGGTCATTTTCACCGTCACCGTTAGATTCCAACTCAAGTAAGTAAAGCTTTCAATGGCTTTAGAGATTTAAAAGGAGGTACTTAACATGCAATTCGGTTTGATTGAAATGTGGCAGGCCATGGGAGCCGTGGCCAAGGCAGTTTCTCTTCTCCTGATCTCTCTCTCGATCATTTCCCTTTACCTGTTCATCGAGCGCCAGCTCGCGTTCAACCGGGCAAAGACAAGATCCCATCTCATCGCTCCCAAGCTCGCGGAGATGCTCAAGAACGGGCAGATCAAGGAAGCCCTGGCCCTCGCGTCCAAGAAGGACAACAAGGGAAGCCACCTGGCCCGCGTGACGGCCGCCGGCATCCAGGAGTTCTTGTCGGGCAAAGAAGCCCACCTGAACCATGAAGAGCAGATCAACACCGCCCAGCGGGGCTGCGACAGGGCCGCGAACCTGTTCAACCAGGACCTGAAGAGAGGCCTGAACATCCTGGCCACGATTGCCACCTCCGCCCCCTTCATCGGCCTGTTCGGCACGATCTCGGGCATCATCAACGCGTTCCGCAGCATGTCCCTGACCGGGTCCGGAGGGATCGGCGCCGTCGCCGGCGGTATCTCGGAAGCCCTCGTCACAACGGCTTTCGGTATCGGTGTCGCCATCATCGCCCTCTGGTGCTACAATCTACTGAACACCAAGATCGAGATCTACGACGCCGAGATGGACAACACCACGTCCCAGGTTATCGACTTCTTCATCAGAGCATCCGAATCCAAGTGACACGAGGAATCGAAATATCGATCATGTCTTGAAAAGAGAGGCGCACAATGGGCTTGTCAATATCCAAGAGCCGTAAGGAAGAAATCCCTTCCGAACCCAATGTCGTTCCCTTGTGTGATGTCTTGCTCGTTCTCCTGATCATCTTCATGGTCGTGACCCCTCTCGTTCAGAAAGGCGTTGACGTCAAGCTGCCCTCCGCTCTGAACACGTCCAGCATGCCTGACAGCCCGGACGTCGTTCTTGCCGTCAAGAAGGACGGCACGATCTACGTGAACCAGGACAAGGTCACGATGGAAAACCTTCAGAACGCGCTGGAAGAGGCATTCCTGACCGTCTCCGAAAAGAAGCTCTACATCAAGGCGGACCAGGATATCGAATACGGTAAGATCGTCGACCTCATCGACGTCATGCGGGAGGCCGGGATCGAGATCATAGGCATCATTACAGAGAAGAAAACGGAAAAGGCTCTTTGATCAGACGCGTCCGGGCCCGGCCCGGCCAGCGCGTCGATAACCGCACGAAACCCATGGGGGGAGGAAGGCTGAGACCTTCCTTCTCCCTCTTTTTTTATTTTCTCCCCCCTTCAGGCCGGTTTCCTAGAGGACCCGGATCAGAAAAATGCACCGGTCGCCGCCGCGGGGCCTTTCATGAACGGATTTTTCATCATTTCGACTTCCCTTTCGCCAGCGGCAACTTTCTTTTCAGGGTCTCGTTCATGCTTCCCGTCCGATAACCTTCAAGGTCCAGGGAGACATAACTGTAGCCCAACTCCCTGAGGCGGGCGGAAATTTTCGCCGCCAATCCCTTTTCCAGCAGGCGGGGGAACTCTCCCGCTTCGACCTCGATGCGGGCGACCGGTCCGTGGTGGCGGACCCTGACCTGGCGGAAGCCCGCCTCCCGGAGGAAATCCTCGGCCGCGCCGATTCTCCTGAGGCTCTTCCCATCGATCCGCGTGTGATAAGGAAAGCGTGAAGCGAGGCAGGCCAGGGAGGGCTTGTCCCAAGTGGGCAGCCGGAACCGCCGCGACAGCTCCCGGACCTCTGCCTTGGTCAGGCCGGCTTCCCGGAGCGGGGAACGGACCCCGAGCTCCCTGGCCGCCTTGGCGCCGGGGCGGAAATCCAGCCGGTCATCGTGGTTCGACCCGTCCAGGACGAAGGCGATCCCCTCTTCTCGCGCGATCGAGGCCAATCGTCCGAAGAGCTCCTTCTTGCAATGGTAGCATCTCTCCGGAGGATTGCTCAGGAAATCGGGGTTGTCAAGCTCATGGGTCGAAATGACTTTGTGCCGGACCTTGAGGCGCCGGGCGAGTGTCCGCGCGCCCGCCGTCTCCTTCCCCGGATAGGTCTCCGAAGCGGCGATGACCGCCAGGACGTTCTTGCCAAGGACATCCGAGGCGGCCTTGAGGAGCAGGGTGCTGTCCACGCCCCCCGAAAACGCGACCAGGACCTTTCCCATCCTCTCAAGCTCCCTCTTAAGTTTCTCGTATTTCCGGGCGACCTTCCGCTGGAGTCCGCCGGCCTTGATTACGGTCATGGCTCCTGTTTTCGATCTCATGTCGATCCGCGTTTCATCCGTTCCGTTATTTCCCGCCCCGCCCGTTCGACTTCTTTCACGAGCTCGGGGACGATACGGTCCTCTTTGACTTTCCGGAGGATCCTGCCTTTCTTGATGATGACCCCGCTTCTCCTGCCGCAAGCGACGCTGATGTCGGCCTCCCTGGCCTCTCCCGGGCCGTTGACCATGCATCCCATGACGGCCACGGTCATGGGCGTTTCGAGTGAGGACAGGCGCTTCTCGACCTCCGAAGCGATCCTCATCAGATCGACCTCCACCCGCCCGCAGGTCGGGCAGGATATGATGTCGACCCCTCTAGACCTAAGTCCCAGGCTCCGGAGGAGTGTCCAGGCGGCGGCGACCTCCTTCTCGGGCGGCGCCGTCAGGGAGATTCTGATCGTATCGGCCAGGCCTTCATTCAGAAGGAGGGCCAGGCCCGCGGCCGATCTTATGCTTCCCGTGAAAAGGCCTCCGGCCTCGGTGATCCCGGCGTGGAAGGGGTAATCGACCTCGGCGGCCAGGAGGCGGTAGGCCTCGATAGTCCGGGATATGTCTGACGCCTTGAGGGAGACCTTGATGTCGAAGAAATCCAGGTCCTCGAGCATCCGGATGTGCCGTAAGGCGCTCGTGGCCATGGCATCGGCGGTCACAGCCCCGTTTTTTGCCAGGAGGTCCTTTTCAAGCGATCCGGAATTGACCCCGATCCGGATCGGAATGCCGTGCTCTCGGGCGGCCCGGACGACTTCCCTCACCTTCTTCGGGGAGCCGATATTACCGGGATTGATCCGCAAAGCATCCACCCCCGCTTCGATCGAGGCCAGGGCCAGCCTGTGGTCGAAATGGATATCGGCGACAAGCGGGACTCTGACCTTTCTCCGGATCTCGCCCAAGGCCGCGACGGCCTCCCTATCGGGAACGGCCAGGCGGACGATCTCGCAGCCCGCCTTTTCCAGACGCCTGATCTGGGCGACCGTGGCCTTAATGTCGCGCGTGTCCGTTTTGGTCATGGACTGGACGGATACCGGCGCGCCCCCTCCGATGAGGACGTCGCCGATCCTGATTTGCCTGGTCTTTCGTCTTGGGAAGAGGCCGACGCTTCTGGTGTCCATGCAGCTTATCTTAACGGATTTAGGTTTTTTCGTCCATTCTCGACCGGGATGTGTAAGCATCTCTTTTCGTGTGAGAAGGAATTCAGGCTCGGGGCGCGCCCTCCGTCGGCCGCGGCCTGTCCCGGCGAGCCAGGCCGCTTCGGCTCCGGGCTCCGCTCTCCTCTCCCTCCGGTCAAGGACCCGTGCCCGCTCCGCCCTTCAACGACCTCCTCCGGGCATCGCCCCTGCGCCATTGTCTATATCACACAAAAAAAGATGCTTCCCCGGGATGTCCGGGACCGGGACGATCGACCCGCTAGAACGGGAGGAGGCTCCCCCAGCCGTGCGGCATGCGCTTGATAATATCGTTCAGGATGACGAACGCGATCAGAAAGATAAAAATGACGAAGCCGATCTGCATCCAGATCTGTCGGACCTTGGGACCGAAGTCCTTCCGGAAGATGCTCTCCAGGAGGAGGACGAAGATATGGCCGCCGTCGAACACCGGGATGGGAAACAAATTGAGCACCCCCAGCTGGAGGCTGATGATGGCGATCCAGCTCATCATGGCCAGCCAGCCCATGCGGAGGGCGGCATAAGAGAAGTTCGCGATTTCCAGCGGGCCGCCCAGCTGACGGGTGGAGGCCTGGCCCGTGAACAGGTCCTTCAAGAAACGAATGACCAGGAAGAAATTCTTGAGGTTGGACTTAAGGCTCTCGGAGATAGCGGCGAAGAAGCCGTATTTCCTCGTAACGGACTTGGCCTCCTGAAGGATCCCGATCTTGCCGACGTTCCCTTCGCTCCGCGGGGTAACCGGGATATCCAGGACCTGTCCGCCACGGTCGACTCCCAGGACGATCACGTTTCCCGCGTTCTTCTCGATGACCGGGATGAAGGTGTAGAAGAAGATAGGCGCCCCGTCCACGGTCAAGATGACGTCTCCGGGCTTGAGGCCGGCTTTCTCGGCCGGAGAGCCGGCCGTGACCATCCGGATCTGGGTCAGGATTTTGCCGCGGAAACCGGCGTAACCCATCTCATACCGGCTGACGGATTCTGTCTTGAGCTCGACCGGCAGGACGGCGCCGTTCCGCCGGACCTCCAGCGTGATGACCTTGTCGGGCTTGGTCCCGACGGCGATCTCGACGTCGCTCCAGGTCTCGACCTTCCGCCCGCTGATGCTCAAGATCTCGTCATCGATCTTGAGGTCGGCCTTTTCCGCGGGGGACCCGGGATCGATGTGGCCGATGACGGGTTTCTGGTCCTGGTACTCGGGCACGAGCACGCCGATACCATTGATGACAGCCACCAGGCCGATCGCCAGCAGGATGTTCATGATCGAGCCCATGACCATGACCAGGAGGCGCTGGGCGCGGTTCTTGGACATCATATCGTCGGGCGCGAGGGCGCGGCCAGGTTCGAACATCCCTTCGCCCAGCATTTTGACGTATCCGCCCATGGGGATGAGGCTGATCCGGTAGTCCGTGTCCCCCTTCTTAAAGCCCAGGAGGCGTTTGCCGTAGCCGAAGGAGAACACTTCGACCCGGATGCCCATCAGCTTGGCCGTGAAAAAGTGGCCGAACTCGTGAATGAAGACAAGGATGCCGAAGACGATCAGAAAAGCGATTAACGTTCCCAGGATGGTGCCCATGTCAGGTCCTTTGCTTGAGGATGATCTTTGCCGTTTCGCGGGTCTCTCGGTCGATATCGAAGACCTCGGTGATGTTCCGGACGGGCCTCTTCACGTGGGCCGCGAGGCAGCGCTCCACCAGGCCCGCCAGCGCGCCGAACCGGACGCCACCGGCGAGGAAGGCCCCTACGACGGCTTCGTTGGCCGCGTTGAGGGCCACGGGAAGGCTCTCCCCCTCCTCGAGAACGGTCCGGGCGAGGGCAAAGAGGGGGAATTTCCTTTCGTCCACGCGGTGGAACTCGAGGGGCCCGATGCGGCTCAAGTCGAGGGCCGGGAGCGGCGACACCTCCCTTTCCGGGTAGGTCAGGGCGTACTGGATCGGGACCTTCATGTCAGTCCGGGAGAGCTGGGCCAGGACCGACCCGTCCCGCATCTCCACCAGGGAGTGGACGATGCTTTGGGGATGGATCAGGACGTCCAGGCGGGCAGGATCGAGGTCGAACAGCCAGCGGGCCTCGATGAGCTCGAGTCCCTTGTTCATGAGGGTCGCCGAGTCCACGGTCACTTTCTTCCCCATCCTCCAGCGCGGATGGCGGAGGGCATCATCGAGGGTCTTCCTCCCGATCTCACCGAGCGGGGTCCGGAAGAACGGCCCTCCGGAAGCGGTCAGGATGACCCGGCTCACGGACTCCATTTTTTGGCCGGCCAGGCACTGGAAAACGCCGCTGTGCTCGCTGTCCACGGGGATGATCCGGGCCTTGGAGCGGGCCGCTTCCCGCTTCAGGAAGGCCCCGGCGACCACCATGGACTCCTTGTTGGCCAAAGCGACTTTCTTCCCGGCCTTCACGGCGGCCAGCGTCGGCCCGAGGCCGTCGATGCCGGTGATGGCCGAGACGACGATGTCGTTGCCGGACCGGCCGGCCACCTCAACGGCGCCCTCGGGCCCGAATGTCACCCGGACCCTCCCCCCCTTGTACCTCCGGCGGAACTCGGCGGCATCCCGCTCCGTCCTCAGGGAGACGATCTCCGGCTTGAACTCCGCGGTCTGCTTGAGGAGGAGAGTGACGTTGGAGCCGGCCGCCAAGCCGGTGACCCGGTACTTATCGTTGAGCCGGGCCGCGATCTCCAGGGTGCTCCGGCCGATCGACCCGGTCGAGCCGAGGATGGCGATTGTCTCGCGGCGATGTTCCATGGTTCCCAAGGGCCTATTTCCAGAGGGCTTCGACGAGATAATAGAAGAGCGGGGAGGCCAGGATCAGGCTGTCGATCCTGTCCAGGAAACCCCCGTG
>JALHVH010000318.1 GCA_022867105.1 Candidatus Aminicenantota bacterium | reverse complement strand
CGGACGTTCAGCTTCAGGAGGGCGGAGGAGTGGGTGGGGAGGATCCCGGACGTCCGGATCCGTAAGAACGTCGAAAAAAAGCTGGCCGCGATTATCGAGGGGCAGAGGGGGAAGAGGGCTTGATGCGCGCGGTCACTCTTCTCGTCTTTTATACCGTCCTCCTGGTTACCATCGCTCCCTTTGTGCTCCTATGCATGATCTCCGGGATGAGGGAGCCGCTCATAGCCGTGGGGAAGTGGGCCATGCGCTATGCGGGGTGCGTGCCAGTGGAGGATGGTTATTTCACCACCACCTCATATTGCATATTCCAATCCCATTGATCGAAATATAGGTTTCCGCCTTCCCATTCGACTTCGCCGCGCTGGGAATCGACGGTCTCGGAACGCGGATATATCTTCGCCGGAAAGAAATTATCGGAAATAGTGTCATTGAAAATCAACCGGTAACTGTCCATGCCGCCGAGATAGAACCATTTGTGTGTTTCGTCGGGAGATTCTTTCAATCCGTAGGTGACATCTGCCGGAACCCAGCCGTACGGTTCGATGTAGATTTCACTCCAGTCATGCATGCTGTCGTCCGGCGGCTTAAATTCCCAGCCCGATTGCCACCTCGCCGGAATTCCGTTCAGACGACAGAGCGTGATGAACAAAAGATGCTGGATGCCGCAATCGCCGTGGCGGTTGGCAAATGCGTACATGCTGAGATTACGGATCGTGGAATATTCACGAGCCGAAGCCCACGGTATGTTCGTGGTGACCCATTCGAAAATCTTCCTGGCTTTCAGGTAAGGGTTGGTTTCGCTGCCGATAATTGTCGGCGAAATTCGTTTCAGTTCGTCGGTGAAAACGATGTGCGGCGGAACTTCCCCGAGGAACGGCGCCAATTCATCAGCGGACGGCGTCGGGTGGACTTTATGGGCATCGATCCCGGCAAAAACGCCGTTTTGAGTATATGTGTATTCGACTAAAAACACCGTTGCGCTGTCTTTTTGCGCCGGTTTCTGGAAATAGATCGTTCTCTGCAATGTCGCGTCGTTATCTGCCAGGATAAATTTTACGGGTTGTGTTTTGATGAGTTTGATATTCGTCTGCCGGTTCGTGATCTCTCTTGGATACGGAATCCAGCAGCGGATCATTTTTCCATCCGGAACGGCATTCGGCTTGACGGTCAGCGTGTAGTTGATTTTCATCGTGACCGGATTAACATAACGTTTTTTCGTTTTGACGGATTTGTCGATGATCGATTGGATATGATCGTCCAACGGGAAAGTCTCGGCGGCTTTGACCCGTGTCGTTTCTGCCTTTGCTGCTGCAACCTTGATTTTGATCGCCTTGGCGTCTTTGTTGACGCGGAAAATATTCGGGGCGGCATTCTTGAAGTACATCTTTTTCCCATCAATGACCATGAATTCGAGCGAACCGTCGTCTTCCCATTTTTTCAGGTCGGCGATAGACGCCTCCGGAATATAGGTTTTTACATATTCCAGAATTTCATTTTCAGTTTTAGTAAAATCCAGACGAATCCGGTGCATCCGGTCGATCTCAAAACCGAGTTGAATTTTATCTTCCGCAGTCAGACTTGTGTCTTTTTCCATGACTTCGCGGATGGCGCATTCTGCCTTTTGAAAATCGCCTTTTTCAACGAGCGACCGGTAATCGGCGTCTTCTTTTTCAAAACCCACAAATACAAACAAAGAAATCAGGATCATCATAAAAAACGGAAAACGGGCTGCCTTATTCATCTCCACACGACTCCTTTTGTTCTCAATATTAATTTAGTATTTTAAACATAGAAAATGCAGAGGATGAATCTCCCCGCCTATTGACGCCGGAAGTGTATGCCGGACGCATGGCGGTGTCAATAGTTACGAAGAGCCACGAAGAGCGCCGGAAAGAAGCTCCACGCGATCATGGAACGATACGATAGGCGGCAAAACGGTGTTCGAGGGAAAGCCGGAGCTAATACCGATAAAGAGAAATCCCTAGCGGCTGGGCGTATCTCTCAAAATCCCCGTCGAGGGTGAAGACCGGCAATTGATTTCTTGCCGCGACGGCGCAAATGAGAAAGTCGATATGGGAGCCTTGCACACCCCTTTTCCTGCAGGCGTTGAAGAATTCGGCCGCCAGTTCGTAATCATCGGACGTGATTCCCAAGTCTTCGAACGCGCGGAGCTTGGCCTTCAGTTTTCGGAATTGGGCTTCGTCGGGGATCCCCGATAGGATCTCCTGCCTGACGGGGCCGATCACAACGACGCGTCCGTCCCGGATAAGTTCCTTCAACAGGTTTACGGCGAGAGCCTCTTTTCGGCTGAGATCCGTCCCCGCCCGCCGTAGGGCTAACGACCATATGGATGTGTCGACAAGGACTCTCACGCGCGCGTCCTGAGCTTCTTGTAGTCGTAATCTTCGGCGTAGGAGATGCCGCCGAACAAGTCGACAATCTCGCCCTGTTTTCTGCGCAGGACGTATTCTTTGAGGGCCTCATTGACCGTGTCCTTTTTTGTTTTGAGGCCGCCGATACGCTTAGCCTCACAAAGCAGTTTTTCGTCGATCGCCAGGTTGGTCGCCATTCCGTTTTTTTCGTCCTCCTACACAATATACTACACATATTATTGTGTAAGTCAAGGGGCGTCTCGGCACTCACTCACGTCATATCGGCAATTTTGGGTCGGCAGGGCCTGTTTGGGTTAAGTGAGCAGGTTCAAGAACTCTTCTTTCGAGAGCTTGGCGTCTTTAATGATCTCTTGGAGCAAGCCCCTGCCTATTTCTTCGCCCTTGTGAATGGGGACCACCGTCGTTCTTCCATCGGGGTGCCGCAGGAAAAGATGGCTGCCCTTTTGTCTGATCCTTATAAAACCGGTTCTTTCGAGAGCTTTGACGACTTGATTAGCTGGGAGAGGTTTTAGCCGCATGCTCTAGATTTCGACTTGTTGGATGCCCACAAAGCGGAGCGGCCTGGGAACATCTTTATTGACTTCTAGATAAAGCTCGATGGCTTCTTTGATTCTCTTGCTGAGTTGGTCCAGGCTCCTGGCCTGGGTGTGACATCCGGGAAGCTCCGGGACGTTGGCGACAAAATACCCGTCTTCGTCCTTTTCAATGATGACGCTGAATGTTTTTTTCATTTCTTTCCCCGTCGGCACTTCTCTCTAGCCTGTCCTATTATAAAAGAGAAAACGCTGTTTATCAAT
>JALHVH010000317.1 GCA_022867105.1 Candidatus Aminicenantota bacterium | reverse complement strand
GGGAGCAGGATCTCGGGTATCCCGAGACGGATCGATTCATAGGTCCTCATGATCTTTCCTTTCCAAGAGATTCTTATACAACAGAAGTCCCCATCTTTCAATCCACAGGGACTTTATGCCCAAAAAATTGCCGATAGCATTCTTTCTTCTCAAGCGATGACGCCGACTTCTGGTGATTCCCGGAATTCCGACTCACCTCCTATCGGCAATTTCAGGTTTAGGAGTCCGTCTTGTCTCCCCGGTTTCGGTGTGGTATAAGCAAAAGAAATGCGACCCATGGGAACCGTGGCCAATGGCCTCATCCTCTGGCAGCAGAATTTCGAGCAGAAAGCCGGGAAGGTCCGATGACGAAGGACAGGGCCGCCGTCCTGTTCAATCCCTCAGCGGGGCGGGGAAAAGCCATGGGCATGAAAGACCGGGTTGAGGCCTGCCTCCGAGAGAACGGCGTCCCGTATGACCTGTTCGTGACGGGGAGCGAGGAAGAGCTGAGGGCCTTGGCCCGGGAGCATGCCCGGAACCGTTCGACGGTTGTCGGCGCGGGCGGCGATTCCACCTTCCACCTGATCGTGAACGAGATCGTCAAGGCGGGCGCGGTCGCAAGGTTCGGGATGATCGGTGTCGGTTCCTCTAATGATATCGACAGGGAATTCAACGTGGATTCTCTGGAAAAGGCCTGCCGGACCCTGAAGCGGGGATGGAGCCGGCGCGTGGACCTGGGATGCATCGTCCAGGGGAGCGAGACGCTCCGCTATTTCCTTGGCCAGGCCAACGTCGGGCTGGGGGCCCAAGTGAACGGATATGTGGACGCTCTGGCCCGCCGGAAGCCGGCTCTCGGCCGGCGGCAAACGCTCGCCGGTGTCCTCGGGGTCATCAGGTCCTACCGCTCCGGGATTCTTCCGCTGTCGTTGACGATGGACCTGGAAGCCGGAACCGTCCGCGGCGATTTCGTCGCGGCCGTCTTCAGCAACATCCGCTACTGGGCGACGGGGAAGCTGATCGCGCCCGAGGCCCTTCCTGACGACGGGAGCCTGGACGCCTGCCTCATCGGGATGTGCTCCTTCGGCCGCCTGGCCCGGATCGCGTGGCTTGCGGGAAAGGGGAGGCATGGAACGATGAAAGAGGTCCGGCTCCTGCGGTCCTCAAGCTTCGAAGTCTCCTCGGAAACGCCGTTCGAGGTCCAGGCCGACGGCGAGATCATCGGCGGCGCGGAGCGTCCCGAAAAGTTCGAAAGGGTCACCTTCAAGGTCCTTCCGCGGGCGTTGGACCTCGTCTGCTGACGGCGTCGTCAGCTATTATTTCGGGAACCGGACTATCCCGTCCCTGAGGCAGGCTTCCCAAAGCCAGCTGGCCCCTTCCTCGAGAATGACGCGGCCGATGAGCTTGGCGCCCCCGGCCACGAACGTTACGGGATGCACCTCATAACAAGATTTCCGGGACATGTAAAGCCGGGTCCGGGACGTGACCATGACTCGATTTGACAACGTCCCGCGTCGAGGACAATACTATTCGCCTACCGGAGTTTGGATGAAACAAAAAAATAGGTCTGACCAACAGGACGTAAGGAGGGCCCATGTCGATGTATAAGGACCTGGCGGAGAAGAGGATCGTGATCACGGGCGGCGCGAGCGGCATCGGGCTGGCGACGGCCCTGCGTTTCGTCGAAGAAGGCTCGCGTGTGGCCGTTCTGGACATCGACAGGAAGGCGCTCGATGCGGCCGTCCGGGAGAATCGCGGGATCGAAGGGGCCGTTCAGGCCGATGTGAGCGACCCCGCCCAGGTCGCGCGGGCCTTCCGTGAGACCGATGGGCTCTTCGGAGGGGTTGACGTCCTCATCGCAAACGCCGGCATCAGCTTCCGGAAGGATTTTATGGAGATCCCCGATGAACAATGGGCGCGCGTCATCCACACCAACCTCGACGGGGTATTCTATTGCGCCCGGGAGGCCGTCCGGCGGATGAAAGCCCGGGGTTCGGGTGTCGTCCTGATGACAGCCTCGACGAACGGGACCGAAGGGCACCCCTTCTATGCGGATTATAACGCCTCCAAGGCCGGGGTCATCCTGCTCGCCAAGACCATGGCCCTCGAGTTGGCGCCGGTCATAAGGGTCAACGCCGTCTGCCCGGGATATGTTCTCACTCCGATGCAGAAAGCCGAGCATACGCCGGAAATCATTGAAGCCATGAACTTGAAGATTCCGATGAAACGTCACGCCAATCCCGCCGAGGTCGCAGCCCTGTTCGCTTTCCTCGCGTCGTCCGAAGCGGCCTACATCACAGGCGCGGAGATCTGCATCGACGGCGGTGAGACCGCCGGTCTCTCTTAAATTAATATTTTTTCCAGACCGGCACGCCGCGGCCGGGCGTCCAGGGCGCCCCGGCGGCCTCCATCTCGTCCCCAAGCTTCTTCAAGTCGACCTCGATCAGGGTCCGCAGTTCTTCCAGGTACTTCCCGAACGCGTCCGCAGCGATCTCGTAGCCGCGCTTGACGGTTTCCGTGATCGGGCAGGTCGTCGAGAGCTGGGCGCTGACCCTGTCCATGAGGGACGGGGACGAGGGTTCGGAGCGGCGATGCAAGGTGCGGTCGCCATAGAGCGTCCTCATCGCTTCCTGCAACCGCTTCTCCAAAGCTTTGATCCTTTCCCCGATTTTCGGGTCGGCCTTGGGCGTCTCCATCAGGGCCTTCTTCATGAACCTAAGGCTCTTGGACGCTTCCTCGGCAGCCGCCCTCGCCCCCATCATGGCCCGCTGTAGCTCGCCGGCCTTCTTCTGGAAGGCGAGGAGGGCGCCGCGGTCCTTTTCCGCCAGGCCGGCGAGGCCGAGGGATTCAACCTTGAATGTCTCCGGTTTTCCGAGCGGCGTCAGGACGCCGTCGAGCTTCTTGGCCAGCGACACGGAGAACGTACCCGGAACGATAAGCGGCCCTTGGGGGTTCCAGTCCCAATCGTCCCTCTCCCTCGATTCGAGCTCGGTCGGTTCGACGGCCGGATACCGCAGGTCCCAGGCGATCCTGTGAATACCTTTGCCCCCGGGGCCCGTGATCCGGCGAACGACCTGGCCGGTCTCGTCGGCGACGGTCAGGATGATCTCTGGCTTATCCTCGGTCTCTTCAGCCCGGAGCTTGTCCCATCCGGGGAAGGAAACGGGCTTTCCGGCCTTGTCGAGTTCCTTCTCCTTCTCGCGCCGGGCCTCGGCCCCGCTCTTCACCGAATCCTCCAAGTAATAAGTAAACACGGCGCCGAAAGGCGGGTTGGGCGCTAGGTAGAACGTCTCGCCCAGGCAGCCTTTCCCGCTCGTGTCCAGGGGCCGGAGCGGGATGTACATCAGGGCTTTCTTGACGGGGAAAAGGATCGTTCCCTCGTCCAGCGCCTGCTCGTTGATCCTCCTCAAGGGTGAGTAATCGTCGAGAACGAAGAAGCCCCGTCCGAACGAAGCGCCGACAAGGTCTCCCTCCCTGTTCTGGACCTCTATATCCCGGAAAGAGATCGTGGGCACACCGCCGGAGAGCTTGACCCAGTGCTTGCCTCCGTCCACCGTAGCGTAGATCCCGAACTCGGTCCCCGCGAAAAGGAGGTCCTTTTGGACGCTGTCCTGGGCAACCGACCAGATCAGGGTCCGCTCGGGAATGTCGCCGGCGATGTTCGTCCAAGTCCGGCCGCGGTCGGCGCTCTTCAACAGGAACGGCCTGTAATCGCCGATCTTATGACTGTCCACGGCCGCGAAGACGGTATCGGCGTCGTGTTTCGAGGCCTTGATCCGGTTGACGAAGAAGAAGTCCGGGACGCCGGGGACCTTGTCGATTTTCCGCCACGTCTTTCCGCTATCCTCGGTCACCTGGATGAGACCGTCGTCGGTGCCCACATAGATGAGGTCCTTCCGGACCGGTGACTCGCTGACCGAGGTGATCGTGCTAAATTGAGACATGGCGCCGTGGTCCCACAAAGCGTCCGCGCTCCAGGTCTTGCCCATGATCTTCTGGTCCAGGCGGAAAATGTTGCGAGTCAGATCAGGGCTGATCATGGTCCAGGAGTCGCCCCGGTCATCGCTCTTCCATAAATACTGCGAGGCGTAATAAATGCACGCCCGGTCGTGCGGGCTGATATGGACGGGGGAATCCCAGTTGAATCGCAGAGGCGGCTCTCCTGGCTCCGGTTTGGGGCTGATATAGACCGCCTCTGTGCTCTTCCGGTCGTAGCGGAGGAGATTGCCCTCCTGCATTTCGACGTAAACGGTGTTGGGGTCCCCAGGGTCGATGGCGCACGCATAGCCGTCGGCTCCGAAGGTGATGGTCCAATCGAAGTTGCTGATCCCGTTGGCGTTGAGCGTTCGGGAGGGCCCGAGCTGGCTGCCGTTATCCTGAGCGCCGCCGTGAATGTTGTAGAAGGGAAGGGCGTTGTCCAGGGCGAGCTTGTAAAATTGCGTGACCGGCAGGTTTTCGAAGAACCTCCACGTCTTGCCCCGGTCGCGGCTTTCATACACGCCGCCGTCGCATCCGTCGAGCAAGTGGTCCGGATCGCCGGGGAAGAAAGCCAGGGCGTGATTATCGACGTGCTTGTTTCTCTCTCCGACCCGCCGGAACGTCTTTCCGCCGTCATCTGTCACCATCATCGCCGGATCCATCTGGTAGACGCGGTCGAACGCGTTGGGGTCGGCGAAGATCTCCTGGTAATAATGAGGTCCCGTGCCGCCGCTCATGTAGGAATTTCGCTTTTCGAAGCTCTCGCCCCTGTTCGCGGAGCGATAGAACCCTTTCTCATCGGGGCCGGCCTCGATCGTGGCGTATACGATCCGCGGGTCGAAAGGGGAGACGGTCAGGCCGATCTTGCCCATGTCCCCGGACGGAAGGCCGACCGTGAGCTTCCGCCAGGTCTTTCCGGCGTCCTCGGACTTGTGGATCCCGGATTCGGGCCCCCCGCCCATGAACGAGGCCACGGAGCGCCGGCGCTGGTAGGCGGCCGCATAAAGGATATCGGAATTCGATGGGTCAAGTTCCACGCTCGTGACTCCCGTGTCCTTGCTGATCTCGAGGGACAGGACCCAGGTCTTGCCCCCGTCGCCGCTCTTGTAGAGGCCGCGTTCTCCTCCCGGCGACCAGAGCGGCCCTTCGGCCGCGACGTAGATGACGTTGGGGTTGCGGGGATCGATGAGGACCCGACCGACGTGCTCCGAATTCTTGAGGCCCATGTTCGTCCAGGTTTTCCCGCCGTTCAGGCTCTTGTAGACACCGTCGCCGTACCCGACGTGGCGCCCGCTGACGTTCTCTCCCGTCCCCACCCAGACAACCTCCGGGTTTGAGGGATCGAGGGTGATGCAGCCGATAGAATAGGAGGCCTGGGCGTCGAAGACCGGGGTCCAGTTCATTCCCGCATTCTCCGTCTTCCAGACGCCGCCCGAGCCCGCGGCGACGTACCAGGTCGCCTTGTCCTTGGGGTGGATGACGATGTCGCTGATCCGCCCCGACATCAGGGCCGGGCCGATGTTCCGGAATTCCAATCCGGAAAGGATATCGGATGTCATCAGGCTGGTCTTGGCGGATTTGGGGCCGGGTTTGACATCTTCGGCCCAAGCTGCCATGGAGACGATGAAGATCGCGAGAAGAGCCAGGATAACGGTCTTTTTCATATCTTCCTCCTTCGAGCGGTGTTTGCGGACGCCGGAAAGAGATATCTACGCCAGACAAGGAAATAATTCAACCTCAATTTGAAGATGATGTTTGTTGACCGGCGCGGGGCTAATCGAGTAAAATTAGGGCCATGAAAGATAGGCGCCTGTCGGGAAGCTTCGGGATCCTATCTCCGTTCATTCTGATTATTGCCCTATCCCTGCCCTTTCTTTTTCTTTTCCTGCTTTCGGTCGCCCTGATCTTCGAGGACGTCCGGATGTCCAGGGCGGCGCCTCCGGGCCCCGTTTCGGTTCTCTCGTTTTGCCGGGGGCTTCTTCCGTCCAGGAGCCCGCCTCTGTCCGCCTGATCTACCCCGAGCTTTTCGGAAAACGATTCCGGCGACAGAGGAGATTCCTATGCAACATCAAGAGAAAGTCAAGACACTTGCGTTCAAGAAAGTAGTCCAGCCCTTCACGAAAACACGGGCCTTGTTCGATAAAGCGACCGGAAACCCGGTCGAAACGAATCTCGACATTTACGGGGGGGTTGTTTCGGCGGTCAAGTCTCGAGATTATAGAGGGCTTCCGGATGGAGAACTCAAAACCCGGTCCGAGGCCCTAATCGCGGAGGCGAGGTCCGTTCCCGACGTTGGCGAACACGGTGCCGCGAACGCACCCTTCCCTCCGCACGACAGGCTCATCGGGGCTTTCGCCCTCGTCCGGGAGGCGTCCCGCCGCGTTCTGCGCCTCGACCCGTTCGATGCCCAGCTCATCGCCGGACTTGCCATGGCCAGCGGAAAGATCGCCGAGCTTCCGACAGGGGAGGGTAAGACCCTGGCGGCCGTCTTTCCCGCCTATTTTTACGCCTTGTCCGGAATGGGCGTTCACGTCCTGACGTTCAACGACTACCTGGCCCGGCGCGACGCGGCCTGGATGGGTCCCATTTACGAATTTCTGGGCCTTACTGTCGGTTGCGCCCGGGAGGGCGCTCAAGCCGAAGACAAGCGTCGCGCGTACGCTTGCGATGTGACCTATGCCACCGCCAGGGAAGCGGGGTTCGACTTACTCCGTGACGGGATCGCGCTCTTGGCCGGGGATCTCGTCCATCGTCCTTTTCATATGGCGCTCGTGGACGAGGCCGATTCCATTCTCATCGACGAGGCGCGCGTGCCCATGGTCATAGCGGGGGTGGGGGAGAGGGCGACGTGGGACGCCGGCCGACTGGCCGAGCTTATCAAAGTGTCCACTTGGGGGCGTGATCACGAGACCGACGCCGAGCACCGGAACGTCTTTCTGACGGACGAAGGAGCGGCCCGCCTCGAAGCCGCCCTCGGCTGCGGCAGCCTTTATGACGCGAAAAACCAGCGGCTTCTGGAGGCCGTTCATTGCGCTCTTCACGCCGAGGCCCTTCTTACACGGGACGTGGACTATATCGTTCGCGATTCACAGATCGAGATCGTTGACGAGTTCACAGGCCGCGTCGTGGACAACCGGCACTGGCCGGACGGCCTCCAGGCAGCAGTTGAGGCGAAAGAAGGGCTTGCCCGGAAGTCCGAGGGCCGGATCTTGGGCTCGATCACGCTCCAGCATTTTTTCCGGCAGTATCCGTATCTCTGCGGAATGACCGCAACAGCCCGACCGGCCGCCCGTGAGCTCAAGGAATTCTATGGGCTGAGCACGGTTATCGTCCCGCCGAACCGGCCGAGTGTCCGGGTCGACGAACCGGACAGGATCTACACGCACAGGGAAGCGAAGCGGACGGCGATCGTCGCCGAGATCGCCCGGGTCCATTCCGGGGGCCGGCCCGTTCTCGTCGGCACAGCGAGCGTCCGGGAGTCGGAGAAACTGGCAGCGGACATGGGTGCTGCAGGAGTCCCTTGCGAGGTCCTTAACGCGAAGAACGACGATCTCGAAGCCAAAATCATTGCCGGGGCCGGCAATCCGGGCGGGGTCACCATCTCAACAAACATGGCCGGGCGGGGCACGGACATCAAGCTCGGCGGCGAGGACGAACGGGAGCGCGATCGGGTCGTAGCGCTGGGAGGATTGTACGTCATCGGAACGAACCGTCACGAAAGTCTCCGTATCGATCATCAGCTCCGGGGCAGGTCGGGCCGGCAGGGCGATCCCGGATCGACGCGGTTCTTCATCAGCCTGGAAGACGATATTTTTGGGCGCTATGGCCTTACCGGCAGGTTGTTCAAGCGGCACCGACTCTCCCGCCGGTCTGAGGCCGTCGAGAACGGGCTCGTCTCCAGGGATATCGGACACGCCCAACGCGTCATAGAGGGGCAGAACTTCGATATCCGCAGGTCTCTCTGGAAATATTCCGAACTCGTCGAGATGCAGAGGCGGATCATTCAGGATTGGAGACGCGGTGTTCTTGCTCCGGCTACAGGCATAGAGACGAGGCCAGGTTCGGTCGCTGAAAAAGCTCCCGCGCTGTTCACTGCCGCGGCGGCCCGGTTCGGGAAGCGGGAGGCCGGGGAACTGGAAAGACGCCTGACCTTGGTTCAAATCGACGACGCTTGGTCGGACCATTTGGCTTGGGTGCAGGATACACGCGAGAGCATCCACTTGTTGAGCTTAGGCGGGAAAACCCCCCTTGGTGAATTCCAGCGGTCTGCGACCGCCGAGTTTCTGAAGATCCGGCCGAGGGTCGAAGAGGCCGTGATTGCGGCCTTTGAAACCCGGTTGGGGAAGGACGACTCCCTGGACTTCGATGCAGATGAGTATAAGGGCCCGTCCTCGACCTGGACCTACCTCGTGAACGAGGACCAGTTTGGATGGGGGATCGAGATGTTGAGCGGCAAGAACATCGGGCTCGCCGCGGGCGCCGCCCTCTTCGCTGGGCCGCTTTACGTTTTTGCCTTGCTTATAAACAAGCTCTCCAAGAAAAAAGCCCGGGGAGCCGATTGACCCGACGGATGCCCGCCGGAACGGCCTAAGTCGTGCGGTAGCCTTCCAGCCCGAGTCTCCAGGAGGCGCCGTTAAGGATACTAATTATTTAATTAATCTTTTCACTACGTTTGATTGAAGAGACCCCCTTCACTTGTCACCGAAATTATTGAGGCCGGTCTTACCGATTTTTTCAGCGACCTTCTCAGCCCATTGATCAGCCTCAACACGAGTTTCCACTCCAGACACAGATAACTGAAATTTCTTTATGGATT
>JALHVH010000316.1 GCA_022867105.1 Candidatus Aminicenantota bacterium | reverse complement strand
GTTGTTCTCCTGTCCCTTTGCTCGGTTCCGGGTTTTGCCCAGGCCGACAAGGTCGACGAATATGTCCTGTCGGAGATGGCCAAGCGGAAGATCCCCGGTCTTTCTCTGGCCGTGGTCAGGAATGGGGAGGTCATCAAGGCCCGAGGCTACGGATTGGCCAACGTCGAGCTCAATTGCCCGGTGACGGCGGAAACCATCTATCAGTCCGGCTCGGTCGGCAAGCAGTTCACGGCGACCTTGATCATGATGCTTGTCGAGGAAGGGAAAATCAAGCTGGATGCCCCGATCTCCACCTATTTCCATGACGCTCCGGCGACATGGAAGGGGATCACCGCTCGCCGCCTTCTTACCCACACCGCGGGCATCTCCGACAAGCTCTACGATCAGATCAACTTGCGCCAGGATTACACCGAAGACGAGCTCTATCAAAAGATCGCCTCCCTTCCCCTCGACTTCGCCCCGGGCGAGAAGTGGAACTACAGCAATCCAGGTTACCTTTTGTTGGGCATCCTCGTCAGGAAGGTGACGGGCGAGTTTTACGGAGACCAGCTCCGGAAACGGATCTTCAACCCTCTCGGGATGGCTACCGCCCGCATCATCAGCGAGGCCGACATCGTCATGAACCGCGCCGCCGGGTACAGACTGGTCAAGGGCGAGCTCAAGAACCAGGAGTGGGTCGCGCCGATGATCAACACCACCGCGGACGGCAGCCTCTACCTGACCGTCCTTGACATGGCCAAATGGGACGCGGCCCTTTACACCGAAAAATTGCTCAAAAAGGCCAGCTTGGACGAGATGTGGTCCCCAGTCAGGCTTAATGACGGCAAGACGGAGAAATACGGTTTCGGCTGGAGATCTGATGAGATCCGCGGGCACAGGATCATCGAACACGGCGGCTCATGGCAGGGATTCAACACCCACATTTCCCGCTATGTGGGTGACCGGCTGACGGTCGTTGCCTTGGCCAACCTGGACGGGGCGAGCCCGGGGGATATCGTCCACGGGGTCGCCGGTTTCTATATCCCGGACCTGGCGCCTGGGAACGCGGAGGTATCGGACTAATACTAACGCAATAAAAAAAGTACCTACGTATGAGCGGTACTGAATGCCGTCCTCAAGCCCCCGTAGCGGAGGGGGGACCCGTCGGCTTTTTCGACGGGGGGAACCGACGGGACTGGTTCCCCGGGGGCCGGGGGAGTGAGGGCGGCTTCAGGCCGCTTAAAGTCAGATGTCAGACTATTTAATGCGTTCGTATTAGGTCCGCCTAACAGCCGTCAATGCGGCGCGCCTCCCCCGCCGCCTGATGGTGTTTCTCCGAGCAGCCGGTCCGCGGCCAGCACTGTGAACACGTAGGTCGCAGCACCCGTCAGCACGTATTCGGCCTGTTGCCAGAGGAAGGGGAAGGGCTCCTTCAGCTCGGGAAAGTCCGGCCGGATGAGCGACGGGCCGGATATGCCGCCTCCGGGAATGTGGGTCCAGTCGCTTAAGTTTATGCCATAGGCCACGGTCATGGATTGAGCGCCGACAGCGGAGACCAGCGAGGTGCTGGAGGCCGGATGGCAGCCGAGGACGTAGTTGAGGACTCTGAGGAGGTTCTCGCGGTCGAAGTCCCTCGGAAAGGCCCGATGAAGAAAATACTGCCTCACCGCGTATTCCTGGATGTCCCAGGTGACGCCCCAGACCCTGGGTTCGAAGGGAACGCCGTAAGGCGTCTTCACGAGGTCCTTCTTCAGCTTCGTCGCATATCTGGAGAGGATTAGGCCCAGGCGCTTCGAGAACTCCTCATCCTGGACGATCGGGAGCGCTCGCACCGCTGCCCATCCCACTTCCTCTACTTGTGCTTCGATAACGGGGAGCAGGGTCTTAAGATGCTCCGCGAACCGCGGTTCACGCGTCGTGATCAAGAGTTCCACGGTAGCCAGGACCTCCTGAGTATCCGCCCGGTCCGGAACATAGGGATTGGGCTGACGGACGGGCGGGTGGCTCTGTTCAAATTCCCAAGCTTTGACGGCCGTCGCGAGGCACTCCCGTGCGAGGGGGTCATCGAAGCCCCGGAGCACCCGGCTTGAAGCGGCTAGCGCCGCGACGGCGCTGTATTCCATGCCGGAGTCGCGATTGGTGAAGGCGTAGCGGTCGTCACGCCGACCCGAGCGATCCCCCTTCACCTCATCGATCCCTAGGGAAGGATCGAAAATGCGGTTATCGGTCAAAGCCGAGGGTTCGCCCAAGGTCCCGTACTGCTCCAGGGAGGAGTCCGAGATCCCGGCGAAGCTGTGTCCGGCGACACGATACCCGGTCAGGAGATTTTCCACACCGTGCACGACCTGTTGAAGGATGTCGGGTTTTCCGTCCGGAACGTGGAGAACCACGTTCCGCCGCCCGGGATCGACGGTCGTCTGATCGGTATCGAGGCCGAAGGTTTCCCGGCTCAACGCAAGCAGCATGGTGGCCCAGGCCTGGGCCCCGGCCGCGAGATCGTGGTCGGCGGCATCGTGCCATCCGCCCATGTTGAGGCCAGGGATATATTGGTCTGCGGCAAGCGGCGTTTCCGTGACGGAACCCTGCTTATACCCCTCGATGAAGGCCAAATCGAGGTTCGGAGGAGCCTGGAGCGCGTCATCCAGATGGCAGGCCCCATGCCAGATCCGGCCGCGATCGATGACGCGTACGTGGCACATCTGGACCGGCAGGAACGTCTCCAGCGTCGGCTGCCAGACGTCCCGGCGATAGATCTCGGGAGAAATGCGAAAGGGCGACGTCTGGGCGTCCCCATAGCGGATCACATAGATGCCCGGTTCGCGGACGGCCGTGAAATCGAAAAGGGCATAGTCGTACCGGAGGAAACGTCCCCAGCCGACAAGCGGGCGCTTGAGAACGGGCACAGGGCCCTTTTCCGGGTCCACTTTAAGAAGCGTGACCTCGCCCAGGGAAGTCGTGCGGGGATCGAGTTCGATGACGGCGCGCTTATCCTGTTGGGGATGGTAGCCGACCTGCGAGATCCCGATGACCGGGGGGCGCCGCCAGTCGGGCACGGCGTTCGGCGTGATCTTCCATCGCACCGCGCCCGTCGTGGTGCCGGCAGGAATGATCGAACGTACCAGGAACCAGCCGTGGCTCTGTGTGCTGCGTCCATCGATGAACCGCAGATCGCCCGAGAGGGATTCGATGGTGAGGCGGCGCAGGGGGTCCTCCGCTGCGGCCACGAATATGGGGCCTTCGGCCAGCACGGCAGGGCGCATGTCGGGCCCATCCTTCTCGCAGGGGCCGTTGCCCTGGCGGGAGAAAACCCCATCGGTGCGGCCCAAGTGATAGGACTTGCCGAAATAAGCGGTGGGGAATAACTCCAGGTTGAAACCCACCCTTCCCACGAACTCCGCGGGCAAGGGGCGGGCGAGGTCCACCGTCACGCAAAGGGCGTCGCCGTCCGGCTCAACTCTAATCCGATATTCGATCCCTTCCTTTTCGAACCGAAGCGGCACTTCGGCGCGATTCACGGCCCGGTTGACGAGGCGCTTGCCGGCGATCGGAAGCTCCCCCCACTGGCCCGGCGCGGGTTCGAGGCGCACATCGCCAACGGCGGCGACCCGCTCGCCGTGCTGGATGATCTCGATGCCGCCCTGCTTGCCTTCGGGATAGGTGTCGTGGAACACCAAGACCGAAAGTCCCGGCCTTTCAAAATACTCCTCGTCGTTGAGAATCCAGCTCGCACTGGGTTTTGCGGCCTTTTCTTGCGGTTTTTCAGCCGCGGCGGCGGAAGGCGGCAGCAGGGCGAGGATACCTGTCATCGCCAGGGTTGTGATCGCGGTTCTCATGGGTGGACTCCTATGCGGAAGCGCATTGTACATAAATCGGGGACACAATACCAGTTTCCGAATTAAGATTCTTTACATGATTTCCAGGGGAGATTTTTTAATTTCGGAAATCGGTATTGTGTTCCCATTTTAAGATGATCGACGATCTTGGCGCTGCCGGAAGGTAAGGGGTATCGGAGGAGCGCCCGCAAGGAAACCCAGCGCAGTTTCTTGGGATCGGTCTTTGGGTCCGCCTTGAGGCGGCATTCATAGGCGTGCAGCTTGACCCGGAACCGCGTATAGGCGTGGCGGACCGTGATGAGTGGCCGCGCGTCCGCGACCTCGACCCCAAGCTCTTCCCGGACCTCGCGGCGCAGGGCCTGCTCGAGGGTCTCCCCGGCTTCTCTTTTCCCTCCCGGGAATTCCCAGAGGTCTGCCAGCAGGCCTGAGGAAGGCCGTTTCTGAATGAGGAATTTCCCGTCTTTGCGGATGATGCCGACAACGGCCTCGATCTTCGTTGAGTTTCTTTTTTTGGGACTGGGAATGATCTCCTGATCACCGGCCTCATAAGCCAGGCAGAAGGCGCTGACGGGACAGAGGAGACAGAGGGGGCCGCGGGGTCTGCAGACG
>JALHVH010000315.1 GCA_022867105.1 Candidatus Aminicenantota bacterium | reverse complement strand
TTGACCTTGCCGAACTTCTTGAAGAACTTCTTGGACTGGGCAGTGACTTCGTCGTTGGCGGCAGTCATGTCATCGTTCAGCTTCTTCAGTTCGTCCTGGGCATAGATGTCGCCCTTCGCCGCGACCACGGAGTCAATGGCAGCCTTGGCGGTGTCAATGGCTTGGGTCGGGACCTTGGCGCAGCTCGTGAAAACGAAAGCAACCATAAGACCAAACACTAGAACCTTCATGAAGTTTTTCATCTTCATACTCTCCTTTTTTTTAATTTTGAGTGCGTTGATTTTATTCCATTGCCCTTTTTGTGTTTGCGTTCCGATAATTTTCACCTCCTCTTTCGTCACTCTGGATCTGAACTCCAAAAATCTTTTCACCCTATATGGATTTTCTCTTTTCGATGATCGGACGTTGAAGATTACGGGGGGCCGAGGGCATCGGCGACTGGAACTGAAGCGCTATCTCGCATCTACACTTTCACCATTTTGACGATTGTCTGGATTTATAGCACATTCCCGCCGCTATGTCAACATCAATGATCTCCCCCCCCCTCATTTATCCGGGTCGATGATGAACCCTTCCTTCATCATCCACTGGACCTCGGCCCGGGCCTTCCGGATGATCTCATCGGCCATCTTGAACTGTTCCTCCGCCGAGAGAATCTTGCGGGCGACTCCCTGCTCGATGGCCTTCATGCCCACGGCGACGGCCTCACGCGGGAAGACCTCCCATTGGTCCATGTTGGGGATGATGTAGTCTTCGCTGATGCCGTGGTCCTGGGCAACCTTGGCCAGCTCGTTGGCGGCCGCGATGCACATCTCGTCTGTGATCGTCGTGGCCCGGACGTCGAGGGCGCCGCGGAAGATGCCTGGGAAGCCCAGGGAATTATTGACCTGGTTGGGGAAATCCGACCGGCCGGTGGCCACGATACGGGCGCCGGCTTCCTTGGCTTCCCAGGGCCAGATTTCGGGAACGGGATTGGCCTCCGGGAAGACGATGGCATTCTCGGCCATGGTTTTGATCCATTCGGGTTTAATGGTCCCCGGTCCCTGCTTCGAAACACATACCAGGACATCAGCACCCTTGATAGCATCGGGAACGTCTCCCTTGACGTTCTTCGGATTGGTCCTCAGACAAAGGTCCCATTTCTCTTTGTACCTGGCCTGGAGGTCCTCACGGTCCGAGCGGTCCCTGCTCAGGATGCCTTTGGAGTCGACGGAGAGCATTTTTGCGGGATTGACGCCGGCCGCGATCAGCAGACGGGCGATAGCGATACCGGCCGCGCCCGAGCCGATGACCGTGGCACGCACTTCTCCGATGTCCTTCTTGACGATCTTGAGGGCGTTGATCAGGCCGGCAACCGTGACACAGGCCGTGCCTTGCTGGTCGTCATGCCAGACGGGGATCTCGCATTCGGCCCGAAGCGTGTCGAGGATCTTGAAGCACTTCGGATGGGAGATGTCCTCGAGGTTCACACCACCGAAGGACGGCTGGAGGGCCTTGACAATATCGATGATCTTGTCCGCATCGTGTTCGGCCAGGCAGATCGGAAAGGCGTCAACACCGCCCAGATACTTGTAGAGAATTCCTTTCCCTTCCATGACAGGAAGCCCGGCCTCGGGGCCGATGTCTCCGAGTCCCAGAACGCGCGTGCCATCACTGATGACGGCCACGTTATTCCACTTGTTCGTGTACTCGTAGGCCTTCTCTTTGTCCTTGGCGATCTCCTTGCAAACAGCGGCGACGCCCGGAGTGTACCAGATGGCAAAATCGTTGAAATCCCTGACTCGGCACTTGAGCGCTGTCCCCAGTTTTCCCTTGTAGAAAGTATGAAGACGCATCGCGTCTTTTGACGGCTGTTCGGCTTTCGCCAACAGCTCTTCGACGGTGACTCTCTTCATTCATTGTCCTCCTTAAGGATCTTAAGAACTCCCATCATAAAAAAAGATGCCTATAAAAGTCAACTCATTCGAGGGGCGCGAAAACGAAT
>JALHVH010000314.1 GCA_022867105.1 Candidatus Aminicenantota bacterium | reverse complement strand
CTCTGCATGCGCTGACTCATCCCGATCCCGGTCGTCCCGGCCAGGCAGGCGGGTATCCAGCCGCCGCTCGGCGTCATGGACACGACCCAGCCTTCTTCATCGGCCGCCTGGACCGACGTGGTCCCAAGAAAAAAGCTCCTGGCGATGTCATTTCCTTCGCCGGGCGCGAGCTCTTCCTTCCGGCCGTTCCCGGCCGAAGACCATTTCTCCAGGAGAGCGAGGAACGGGTTCGTTTTTCCCTCGAAAGGATAGGGATCTCCCGGCTTGATAGAACGGTTGTTCTTCTCCCAGTCGATGAGCTTGAGCCGCTCCTTGGCGTACGCCTTGGAGAGGAGCCCCTGGACCGGCTCTTCAGGCGGGAAATAGGGGTCCCCGTAATAGAAGTCCCTATCCGCGAAGGCCAGACTCATCGCCTGGTAGAGCGCGTGGATGTATCGGGCGCTGTTGTAGGCCATGGCCTTCAGGTCGAGGTTTTCCAGGATGTTGAGGGCCTGCAGCATCACCGGACCCTGTACCCAGCAGTTCAACTTGTAGACGTCGATCCCCTTGTAGCTGGTCATGACCGGCTCCTCGAGATAGACTTTCCAATCCGCCAGGTCCGGAACTGTGATCAATCCGCCCTGTTCCCGGCATCCCCGCGCGAACTCCGCGCCGATGTCCCCTTTGTAGAAGCGATCGTAGGCGGCGTAGATGGCTTCCTTCCGGCTCTTCCCCCTGGCGAGCGCCTCCTTCTCCGCCTCGACGAGTTTTTTCAGGGTCGCGAGAAGCTCGGGCTGGCGGAAGACCTCTCCGGGATAGGGGGCCTCATAAGCTTCCCCCGGGTGAGGGAGAAGGACCTTTTTCGAATAAGGCCATTCCTTGATCCTCATCTTGGCCGCCTCGACGCTTGACGCGAATTCCTTCTCTGCCGGATAGCCTTCGGCCATCTGGAGGGCCGGGGCCAGCACGTCCCGGAGACTCATCGTCCCGAATTCGGCGAGCATCGTCATCAGCCCCCCCGGCGTTCCCGGGGTGACGGCCGCCAGGGGTCCGTAGGCTGGCGGGTATTTCAAGCCCTTCCGCTTGAAAAACTCCGGAGTGGCCCCGGTCGGCGCGGCGCCCAGGGCGTTGACGGCGACGACCCTCTTCGTCTTCGGGTTGTAGATGAGCGCCTGCGTCTCTCCCCCCCAGCTCAAGACGTCGTACATGGTGCTGACCGCTCCCAGCATAGCGCAGGCCGCGTCCACGGCATTTCCGCCTTTCAGGAATATCGAAGCGCCGGCCGTAGCGCCCAGGGGTTTGCCCGTGATGGCCACCCAGTGTCTGCCGTGAAGGATGGGTTTTTCGGTCCTGGCAAAGGCGGTCCCCGGCGTTTGGCAGAGAATGAAAGGGGCCGAGGCCAATAACGAGATCACTGTCATCAAAGCTTTTTTTATCATCTTGTTCCCCTCCTTCGTTCGTCGATTCCTTAATCTTTTAAAGGGCATTTTAACAGGTTCGGCCTCAAACTTAAAGCGGGCAAAAGACGCCCATAATTGTTGATAGAACGTGAAGACGAAGGACCGCGAACGGCCCCTTGTGCTATAATAGCGCACTAATGGCCGAATACCGTATCGAAGCCCATCCCATCCTCCCAATCGAAGAACGTTTGGCCTTCACGTTCACCTGGCAGGGTCGCAAGTTCCCGGCCAGACAGGGAGAGACCATCGCCTCGGCCCTCTTCGCCAATGGAGTCAGAACGTTCGGGCACCACGCCAAAGACGGCTCCCCCCAGGGGATCTTTTGCGCCAACGGCCAGTGCGCCCAATGCCTGGTCCTGGCCGACGGCCATCCCGTGAAATCCTGCATGGAACTGGTCCGCCCGGATGTCAAAGTCGAGCCCGTCGAAGGACTTCCCCAGTTGCCGCAAGGCCCGGACGCGGGCGCCTCTTCCCCGCGCGTCCGGAACATTGAAGAGGTCAGGGTCCCCGTCCTCATCGTCGGCGGCGGTCCGGCCGGGCTTTCAGCGGCGAACGAGCTGGGAAGGCGCGGCGTCGAAACCATCGTCATCGACGACAAGCACCGCCTGGGCGGCAAGCTCGTCCTCCAGACCCACCGGTTCTTCGGCTCGATCGAGACCGTCTACGCCGGGACCCGGGGCATCGACATCGCCACCCGCCTGGAAAATGAGGTCCGATCGCATCCCAGTGTCCGCATCTGGCTGCAAAGCACGGCCCTGGCCGTCTACAGCGACAAAAAGGTTGGTGTTCTGAAAGGGGGGAATAGCTACGTCCTCGTCGTGCCCGACGTTCTGCTCGTCACCTCGGGGGCCCGCGAAAAGAACCTTGCCTTCCCCGGCAACACTTTGCCGGGCGTTTACGGCGCGGGCGCCTTCCAGACGCTCGTCAACCGGGACCTCGTCCGGCCCTCGAAACGTCTTTTCATCGTCGGCGGCGGCAACGTCGGCCTGATCGCCGGCTACCACGCCCTCCAGGCCGGCATCTCGGTCGTCGGCCTCGTCGAGGCCATGCCGGAGTGCGGCGGCTACAAGGTCCACAGGGACAAGCTCGCCCGCCTCGGAGTCCCCATCTACACGTCGCATACGATCCTCAGCGCCGATGGCGCCGATTCCGTCGAGTCCGTGACCATTGCCGGGGTCGATCGTCGCTTCCATCCGGTTGTCGGGACCGAGCGGTCCTTCTCCTGCGATACCATCCTCATCGCTGTCGGGCTCGATCCCGTCAACGAGTTCTTCGAGAAGGCCAAGGAATTCGGCCTGCCGGCCTTCGCCGCCGGCGATGCCGAGGAGATCACGGAAGCCTCCGCGGCCATCTTCTCGGGAAAGATCCGGGGCCTCGAGGTCGCCAGGGCTTTAGGCCTGGACATCGGGGAGATCTCTCCGGAATGGTACGATACCGCCGAGGTCCTGAAATCCAAGCCCGGAAAGACCGAAAAAAAGGAACCGCCGGGGCCGGAAACGGGGGTCTTCCCGGTCCTCCATTGCGTCCAGGAGATCCCATGCGATCCTTGCACCGCTGTTTGCCCCAGGGACCTGATCAAGATCGATCCCATGGACATCCGAGGGCTGCCGGCTTTCCTCGTCCGCGGGGACGGCAAGGACTGCACCGGCTGCGAAAAGTGCGTCGCCATCTGCCCGGGCCTGGCCGTCACCCTTGTCGACTTCCGCAAGGACGCCGAGTTCCCCACCGTGTCCATCTCTTACGAATTCCTGAAGGAGAGCCTCAAGGCCGGGGAAAGGGTCATGATGCAGGATATAGAAGGCGCTCCCTTGGGAAACGTTGAGGTCGTCGCCGTCAAGGCCGTCAAAGCCAACGACCGTACCGTCATCATCAAAATCCGCGCCCCAAAAGAATACGCCAAGAGGATCGCCGGGATCCGAATCCAACCTGAAAAAGAGAGCGAACCCATGGACCGCTACGTGAAGCGGACCGCCGATGACACGATTGTCTGCCGATGCGAGAGGGTCACGGCGGGAGAGATCCGGAAGCTCATCCGGGAAGGGGCGCGCGACATCAACCAGATCAAGACGGTGACCAGGACGTCCATGGGGTCCTGCGGGGCCAAGACCTGCACTCCGCTCGTCCACGGCCTCTTCCGGGAGGAGGGGGTGCCTGAGAGCGAGATCGTCGACCAACCGAAGAGACCTCTGTTCATGGAGGTCCCCCTGGGGGTCTTCGCGGGACTCTCATCCGAAGAGGACGAACATGTCTCCCAATAGATCGTTTGACGCGATCATCATCGGCGCGGGGAGCGTCGGCACCCCGGCCGCCTTTTCTTTAGCGGAAGCGGGGGTCCGGACGCTAGTCATCGACAAGTTCCCGAGTCCGGGCCAGGGCTCAAACAAAAGGGCCATCGGAGGTCTCCGGGCGACCCATTCGGACCCGGCCAAGATCCGCCTCTGTTTAAGAAGCCTCGAGATCATCTCGACCTGGAAAGAACGCCATGGCGACGACCTGGAGTGGCACAAGGGAGGCTACTGTTATGTGGCCTACCGGCTGGAAGAGGAGAAAATCCTCAAGGACCTGCTCATCGTTCAGCATTCCTTCGGCCTGAACATCCGCTGGCTGGACAGGGAAGGGATTATGGAGGCCATTCCGGGCATCAATCCCAACGGGCTCATCGGCGGAACGCTTTCCCCGGATGACGGCAACGCTTCTCCCCTCCTGGCCGTCGAAGCGTTCTATGAACACGCGAAGCGCCTTGGCGCGGAATTCCATTTCAGAGAAAAGGCGACCGGCCTCATCATCGAGAGCGGCCGCGTCCGAGGCGTCCGGACCGACAAGGGCGAGTACGGGGCGGAGGTCGTTATTAACGCCGCCGGCCCATGGGCGGCCGAGGTCGGCAAGTTCGCCGGCGTCGACGTCGCCGTGACCCCGGACCAGCATGAAGGGGCCGTCACGGAGGCCGTATCGCGCTTCCTAGAGCCCCTGGTCGTGGACATCCGGCCGGCCAAGGGGTCCGCGAACTATTATTTCTACCAGCACGCCACCGGCCAGGTCCTCTTCTGCATCACGCCGAGCCCCAACCTCTGGGGTTACGACGTTCGGGAAACCAGCGAATTCCTTCCCATGGCGGCCCGGCGCATGGTCGACGTCATCCCCAGGCTCAAGAACCTCCGGGTCCGGAGGACTTGGCGCGGCCTTTATCCCATGACGCCGGACGCCTTCCCCATCATCGGCTGGACGAAGGAGGTCGAGGGGTACCTTCTGGCCGTGGGCATGTGCGGCCAGGGATTCATGCTCGGCCCCGGTGTGGGAGAGATGCTCGTTCGCATGGTCCTGAAAGCCCAAACAGCCAAAGACGATGAGGTCCTGTCCTACGTCAGCCCCTACCGGGAATTCAAGGGACTGGAAAAATTGCAGTAGCCTCGCGATTCGGCTTGGAGCCCCGATCGGCACGGGTCCCTGATTCCTGTTTCGGTCATGACGCCTGGGCTCGGCTTCCTCGTTTTGTCTCCATGGATTCCCTTTATGAGATTCATATTATTGAATATAATTCAAATAATTGGATTTTATGAAGGGGCGCTGGATTTTAAGTGGCTGTTAATAAATAAAATAAAAGAATTATTCTCTGGCATGAAACTTGCATAAACATAAAATAGAGGTTGGTTATTAATTATGAGCTTTATCAAGTGGTTAAGCCACCTTATCAAGGAGGTGATTCGGCAAGACGAGAAGATAAAAAAAGGGCAAGGTTTCTTTTGGGGTTTGGTTTTTGAATTGAAAGGAAGGCATTAAAAATGCTCAAAAAAACTATTTATTTAGCTTTCTGTCTTCTGCTCGTCGGAAGCTTCGTTTCCGCGCAGCAGACCAGCTCCAAGGTTGTGGGCACGGTCGTGGACAGCGACGGCAATCCCTTGCCCGGGGTTACCGTCGAAGCGACGTCTCCCAAGATGGTGGGCAAGGCTACGGCGATCACGGACCAGAACGGCACCTTCCGGCTCCTTTCCCTGGTGCCGGGCGTGTACAAGCTCGTCTTCAGTCTCCCGGGATTCCAAACGCTGGTCCGGGAACAGATCCCCGTCATCCTGGAACAGACGATCTCGATCAAGGAGACCCTGCAGCTCGGCAAGCTCGAGGAACAGATCACGGTCATCGGCCAATCTCCCTTGATCGATGTCAAGAGCACCGCCAGAGGCATGACCCTGACCCGCGAAGTGTTCCAGACCCTGCCCAAGGGCCGTAACTTCGACTCATTGGTCACCGCCGTCCCCGGCATCTCCACCGAGCCCATGATTGGCGGCACTTCAGTGGACGGCGCCACGGGACTGGAAAACATGTACTACGTCGACGGCGCCAACACCACCAACCTGGTGCGAGGCAACGTCGGCCAGAGCGTCTCCTTCGACTTCGTCGATGAAGTGCAGGTCAAGTCTTCCGGTTACGCTGCCGAATTCGGCGGCTCGCTGGGCGGTGTCATCAACGTGGTGACGCGTTCCGGCGGCAACGAGTTTCACGGCGACGTCCTCGGCTACTACAACGGCTCCGCCCTGCGCGCCCCCTTCAGCGATTCGCTCGAAATCGACAAAAAAGATTCAAAAAAATTCAAGTATTACACGTACGATCAGTTGATCGGTAAAAACAATGAGAACCGCCTGGAAGGCGGATTCAGTCTGGGCGGCTACATCATCAAGGACAAGCTCTGGTTCTTCGGCTCCTTCATGCCCGTTTACTACACCAACACCCGGACCGTCACTTACTTTTCCAACGCGGCGGTAAAAGATTGGAAAAGAACCGAAAACTACTGGAACGGCCAGTTCAAACTGACCGCCCAGCCGCTGAAGAACTTGCGCGTGAGCGCCAGCGTGGTCAACAACTTCTACAAGTACAAAGGCGACCTGAGCACCGCCTCCGGCAGTTCCACTCCCTCGATTTCCTATGACAACTACGGTTTCAGCTACCCCAACCTTTCGGGCAACTTCTCGGCCGATTTGACCATGGGCAACAATTTCATGGCCAGCCTGCGCGGCAGCTACTTCGGGCAGAATTGGAACAAACCGCTGGTCGTGCCTCCGGGCATTCAATACTTGTTCCAGACCGAAGCTCCCGGCGGCTACTTCCCCACCACCAACATCGACCTGCTCGACGTCCCCGCCGCCTACCAACGCCCTTCCGACTGGGTCTCGGGACCCACTACCACGGCCCGCACCAACTCGCTGGATGAAATGTTCAGCGTCAGCGCCGACCTCTCCTATTTCATGAACCTGGGCGGCGAGCACAACTGGAAAGCCGGCGTGCAGCTCGTCCACCAGGGACAGAACTACGACGCAGGGGCTATCTTCCCGATCATCCGTTTGGGCTGGGACCGCAATTTAATCGCTTATGGGACTGATTACGGCCGCGGCAAATACGGTTATTACGCCGTGCGCGCCAATGATGCCACCGGCCCCTACGGTAACGTTTACAAAGCCTATTCCGACCGCTGGGCCCTCTACCTCCAGGACAGCTGGACCATCGCCAACCGTTTGACCCTGAACCTGGGGCTCCGCACCGAATCGGAATACATCCCTTCCTACAGCGACAATCCCCTTTTTGTGGACGCCATCCCGGTCAAATGGGGTTTCGCCGACAAACTGGCACCCCGTTTCGGCTTCGTCTGGGACGTCAAGGGTGACTCCACCCTGAAGGTCTTCGGCTCGGTCGGCATGTTCTACGATGTCCAGAAGCTGAGAATGGCCTCCGGTTCCTTCGGCGGAGAAAAGTGGAAGAGCGCCTATTACAACCTTGACACCTACGAATTTGACAAAATCGGACAGCCGGGCTGGAACTACGGCACACCCATTGCGCTATTTGATTTCCGCATGCCCTCTTACGAAACCACCGACAAAGACATGAAGGCCATGAGCCAGATCGAAATGGCGCTGGGCCTGGAAAAGAAAATTTCCGACAACGTGGCTTTCTCTGCCCGTCTGGTCAGAAAGAATCTCCTGTGGGCTATCGAGGACATCGGCATCATGACACCCGAAGGCGAAGCTTACTACATCACCAATCCCGGCAGCGACTACATCAAGGCGAGATGGGAAGAACAAAAAGCGACCGGCGCGATCCCCCAGGGCGCCCCGGACATCCCCAAAGCCAAGAGAGAATACTATGCTCTGAACCTCGCCCTGGACAAGCGCTTTTCCGACAACTGGACCGGCGGCATCTCCTATACCTTGAGCAGCCTGAGGGGCAACTACTCGGGCCTGGCCTCGGGTGACGAAAGCGGCCGCACCGACCCCAACGTCGCGCGCTACTTCGACCTCTGGTACCTGGCTTTTGACCAGAAAATGAACCCCATCGACGGCCCCATGTCCGGCGATCGTCCCCACTATTTGAAGGTTTACGGCTCATATTCCTTCCCCTTCGGTCTGACCACGGGAGTCGTCTTAAACGCCATGAGCGGCATCCCGGTCTCCACCGAATACGCCATGGACGTCCAGGGCTACCTGCCCTTCGGCCGCGGCGACATGGGCCGCACCCCCTTCTTCTATTTTGCCAACATCTACCTCGAATACAACCTGAAACTGGGCAAGAACAACCTGAACATCAACCTCAACGTGGACAACGTCTTCAACACCAGAACCGCACAGAGAATCTACTCGATTTACAATTCCGGCAGCGTCACGATTGACTATGATACGCTTCTCGCCGGTAACTGGAACATCAATGACTACAATCCAGTATTGAATCCCCGCTTCGGCCAAGACTTTTGGCTCTACGGTGACGGTCAGGGTGCGGCCGGTACAACCCAACGCGGTCTGCCCCTGAGCGCCCGTTTGGGATTTAAGTTCTCGTTCTAGTTCTTAAGCAGTAGCAGCAGAAAGGCCCGTCCCCGAAAGACGGGGGGCGGGCCTTTTTTTTAAGGGCGGCGTCCTACCTTAGGATGATCTTCTTCCCGTCATAGGTCACGATGGCCATCGGGATGTCATAGACCTGTTCCAGAAGGTCCGTGTTCAGGACCTCGTCGGGCCTCCCGGAGGCCACGACCCTCCCCTCCTTCATAAAAACCATGGCGTCCGAGTATTTAATCGCCATTTCCAGGTTGTGCAGGGTGACGATGACTGTTTTGCCCTTGTCCAGAGCCAGCTTCCGGCAGAGATCCATGACCTCAACTTCGTGCTTGGGGTCAAGGAACGTCGTCGGCTCGTCCAGGAGGAGGATCTCGGCGCTCTGGGCCAGGGTCCTGGCGATGAGGACAAGACGGCGTTCGCCGCTGCTCAGCCGGGAGAAGTCGCGCTTCTCGAATCCCTCCAGGCCGACGAAGTGGAGCGCTTCCGCGGCCGTCCCGAGGTCCTCCCGCGAAGGGACGGAAAACGGAGAAAGAAACGCCGCCCTGCCCATCAGGACGAAGTCCAGGACGCTGTAATTAAAGGCCAGGACGAGTTCCTGCGGCACGTAACTGATGAGTCTTGCCCGCTCCCGGACCCTCAGCGAAGCGAGGTTTCTGCCGTCCAGAAAGAGAGACGGCTTGGGAACCGG